>DGDD01000239.1 GCA_002385265.1 Chitinophagaceae bacterium UBA3961 | reverse complement strand
TGATCAGCGGTGCAAATAATTATTATACTTTCTACTTCAAAAAATAAACCATTACAAAACATTGGAATTATGCAGATTTGGGGTATCTATCCTTCCCTATTGATGAGTGAGTATAGAACTTATTTTGAAATATCAGGTAAATTTAAAGATTGGAAAAGCAAAGACATTCTTGGTCTCAGAATACTTTAAAATCAGAAGTAGATGGGGAGTCTACCCAAGATATTGTGTAATGGCAACTGTCGTCAAAAATAAATCATAGAATATATAATCTCTTTTAAAACAGGCTATACAGCTGATAAGGTTTGTTGCAAGAGACAAAAAACATATATTACAGGCGGGTAATATAGTTAACTTATAAATAAATATTCAGCTCCCACAAATCAATCTGCTAACAGAAATGCCTGAATAATCTTTCTAAACTCAAAAAAGACAAAATTAATGAAAGAAGAATATCCCCTTTTAACTGACAGAATTCAATCAACATTTATAGACACAATTTTAATTGTTTTATTAATGTTCATCTCCGGAAGTATTTTGGACAGGTACGAAAATGTACCCGACTGGGTAAAAATATCAGTATTTGCCGGACTATTTATTGTATACGAGCCTGTTTGTATGACATTTGGTTCTACTTTAGGAAACTATTTGAAAGGTATTAGAGTAAGAAAGGATTCAGACTCAACTAAGCGAATCAATCTACTTCAGGCAATTGTGAGATATCCCATCAAGTTTTTTTTGGGTTGGATTTCTTTCTTAACTATTCACAGTAATCCAAAAAAAAGAGCGATACATGACTTAGTTGCTGGAAGCGTAATGATTAAAATTTGAACTAGTATTCAATAGAAGATACTCGCTTACTATTACAAAAACAAGAACACAATGGCATCGTGATGACTTGTTGTATATTCGGATTTAGATGAAAACTCAAAAACAAATTAATAAACAATTGTAATTTTTATGGATGCCCAAACAATTAAAAATGACATTCACCTGCTCCGTTTGTGGACAAACACATCAAGAGTTGCCAGCAATTGTATATGAAGCCCCTTACTACTATTATAACCTATCTGAACAAGAAAGAATTGAACTGGCTGTACTTACCCATGATTTTTGTATAATACAATATTCCGATCAAACTGACCGCTTTATAAGAGTGGTGTTAAACCAAAAAATCATCGGTTCAGAAGAGACACTGCAATACGGCGTATGGGTTTCGTTAAGCGAAAAGAGTTACAATGATTATGCAGCACATTTTAAGTCACCAGACTATATAGCCAGCTACTTTGGGTATTTAAGTAATCAATTGCCAGGATACGAAAGCACCCTTTCAATAAAAACAACTGTAGAAACGGCAATCAATAATAACAGACCTGAAATTTTTCCACATGATGATCAAATGGATGATCCGTTTGTACGTGACTATTATGAAGGAATAACACGAGAAGAAGCCGAAAGACGGATACATGCAGCTTATGGTATGGAAATTAAATAGACCATATCTAAACCAGATACAACAAAGCAGTTCCAACCAATTTCAATACCCAATCATTAAATAGGATATGCCACCTGAAGAACGAACGATTAGTATAAGAATGAAGGGATTCTTTCTTCTTTCAATTTGCGCACTAGTGTCTTTTTTATTTGCCACCTCCACCGACATGTCCCATCAAGAACTTGGCGCAATGATTAATTACATCTATCCGCTTGCAATCGGTGCCGCAAGCCTACTCATCTTTCTGCTTATTACGTTGGTAATTTCGAACAAAATAGTCCAACGATTAATTCTTGGAATATTATGCGCATACAATTTTTATATCGGATTGGCATTGTATCTTCAGAAAGAATACTGGCCTTTGGTTATACCCTAGTAAACAATTCAAGTTAGGAACAACCATCTTATGAGCTCAAATGAATTCGCAATTTTGGCCCCATCAAAAATAGATTAATCAGATTTTAGGTAGTCTTGCCGACACAGTCTAGGATCCTCAATATACGATTGCCAAATCACGATATTACATAACAAAAGGTAGGCAAATATCCGAGATCAATAACAAACCCATTAAAGGCGAATACTTTCGTTATCAAATAACTAATCCAGATCATCTATTCAAGACATCAACACCAATGAAAAAACTAGTAATCAAATCAATTAAATTCATTGTTGGCCTATACGTACTTGCATGTGTACTTCTTTATTTTAGCCAGGAAAAACTCATCTTTTTTCCCGAAAAAATAGCCTCTGATTATAAGTACTCTTTTGAGCAAAATTTCGAAGAACTCAGCATTAAAACTAAAGACAGTTCAATTCTCAATGCCCTTCTCTTTAAATCAGATAGTTCAAAGGGTGTCATCTTCTATTTACACGGCAATGCAGGTTCTATTGCCTCTTGGGGTGAGGTTGCTAACACCTATACCGCAATGCATTACGATGTTTTTATGCCTGACTACCGAGGTTTCGGGAAAAGTGAAGGAACGATCAATGGACAGGACCAATTCTTTCAAGACATCCAAACCGCTTATGACAAACTCAAAACAATATACCGAGAAGATAAAATCATCGTATTGGGGTATTCAATAGGAACCGGTCCGGCAGCAAAAATTGCCTCTACCAATCATCCAAAACTTCTGATTTTACAAGCCCCTTATTATAGTCTAACAGATATGATGAAACACAGATTCCCAATTATTCCAACTTTCATCTTAAAGTATAAGTTTGAAACCAATGAATTCATCAAAAACTGCCAGGCGCCAATTGTCATATTTCATGGAGATCAGGATGAAGTAATCTATTATGGCTCATCCTTAAACCTTCAGAAAGAATTCAAAACAACCGACACATTGATAACACTTCGAGGGCAAGGGCATAACGGAATGACCGATAATCCGGATTATAAAAACCAAATTGAAAGATTTCTTAGGTAATCAATTCGCCTCAAATATTCGTATTTTCAAACCTTGCGAGTTAAAATTCTTCTATATGCGAGCAGTTGTACTAGTATTATTCTATCTATGCATATCATTTTCGCTTTGGGCTCAAACAGAAAAGCAGGCTGAATGCCTTGAAAGCATCCAAAAGGCCACCGCTAAAATTGAATTTCCGAGATATGAAGGCAAGGTAACTATCAATAATGATACAATTCATTTTGATAGAAGTATGATCATCTTAACAAACTCAGAATCAGAAGCCTTTCAAATATTCAAAAACGGGCTTTTAGCCCCCTCTATTATTACTAGCGCAAGTACGAGGCCAGATCGATCGTTCAAAACAAATTCTATCGAATACATCGGTAAAATGTTAATCAGTAACTTTCATCGCATTTACTTTCCAAATCAAAACGATTCAGCAAGGATCTATACATTTCTGCTTTGGAATGAAGGAGTAGCCAATCCTCTATTGTATATTCTAAAACTGAAGGATGATGAAACGCGAAGCTCAAACGGTAAAGTCGACTTTATAAAAGGAGCGAAAATTGAAGCATTTGGCTTCTGCTCAGTCCTGATTTAGCTTCATTCATTACTAGAAGCAGTAATGATAGAATATCCGAGCGAACTCAAACTAATTTTTTACATTAAGTTATTGCTGGAATTCTAAATATAAATAAATTATGCAACAAGTTGTAGACCTAATAATAAGAGAGTTTAAAAACAATTTAAACTTATTTGTATTATTAAGTATCTTCTTTGCTATTGAAACTATCTGGCCTTATTTTAAATTCAAACAAAACAGGTCCATACATACATTCAGAAATTTAGGGGTGCTTCTTTTCTATTTAGTTGTGACAACACCTATAAATTATATTGCAACAGCTTGGTATGGATGCATTGATACCGAGAAATTCGGTTTGCTACATCAATTTGCGCTTCCATCCTTTCTAAGAATTGGAATTGGCCTCTTATTAATGGATTGTGGGGATTACTTTTATCACCGAATCTCCCACAGATCAAACTTCATATGGCGATTTCATAAAATTCACCACAGAGATCTTGATGTAGATT
>DGDD01000120.1 GCA_002385265.1 Chitinophagaceae bacterium UBA3961 | reverse complement strand
TTTCTTTCTGATATCCTTAACAATAACCCCACTAAATCGCCTAAAATAGACATCCCACGGGCACTTTAACAAAATATTATTCGTAACTTGTAGTGTTTGGCAAAGGATTTACTTTTATTTACGGTAGAACTTTAAACCCCTTAAGTATGGACGGAAAGAAACATAAAATTCTTCTTTGCGAAGATGACCCTAACCTGGGAATGGTATTGAAAAATTACTTGGAGCTCAATGATTTTGATGTTACTCTGGAGCGCGATGGCCGTTTAGGCTTGGCTGCTTTCCAACGTGAAAAATTCGAATTGTGTTTGCTCGATATTATGATGCCTCATATGGATGGCTTTACACTCGCTGAAGAAATTCGCGATGTAGATCCTGATATCCCCTTATTCTTCTTGAGTGCGAAAACCATGAAAGAAGACATTATTCAGGGATATAAATTGGGAGCGGATGATTATATCACCAAGCCTTTCGATAGCGAAGTATTGTTGCTCAAGATCAAAGCAATTTTAAAACGCAACGAAGAAGTAACCAAAGAAGCCGAAAACAAAGAATTCGATTTAGGCTCTTACCACTTCAACCCTAAATTGAGAGAGTTGATTCACGCCGGTAAAACACAAACCCTTTCTCCTAAAGAGAACGAGTTATTGAAAATGTTGGCGGAACACCTCAACGACTTGCTTCCTCGCGAGCAAGCCCTCAAAAAAATCTGGGGTAGTGATACTTATTTCAACGGACGAAGCATGGACGTTTACATTGCCAAACTTCGTAAGTATTTGAAAGAAGATAGTTCAATTGAAATCGTAAACATTCACGGTAATGGCTTCCGCTTGGTAGCTCCGGTGAATGCATAAGAAAATACTTGTTCTCTGTTTTTTATTGAAGAGGCGCGGTTGTACATCAATTGCGCCTCTTTTTAATTAATAGGTAATAATTAAGAATTAATAATTGGGCACGTTGATTAGATGAATTTTAGTTGCATTCTAGGTGCCAGTGCATGTAGTATCCATGCTGAGTATAAACTCCCAATCACTATAACAAACTGGGAAAAAAGGATTGCATTTCTCAATAAGGCCGAAGGCCTCATTATTAATTATTAATTATTAATTCTTAATTAATAATTAAAGCTCCAGCGTCAAACTCCCCGGTGTTCCCGGTTTCTTCCCCAAATGCTCATATGCTTTGTAAGTTGCCTCTCTTCCTCTAGGGGTTCGTTTGATGAATCCTTCTTGAATCAAAAAAGGTTCGTATACTTCTTCTAAAGTTCCCGGTTCTTCCCCTACCGCTGTGGCAATGGTGGTAATCCCTACCGGACCTCCTTTGAACTTATCAATGATGGCATTCAAAATTCGGTTGTCCATATCGTCTAGTCCATGCTCATCTACATTAAGCGCGCGAAGTGCGTGTTGTGTTATTCCTAAATCGATAGCTCCATCGTTCAGTACTTGTGCAAAATCTCTGACCCTTCTCAACAATCCATTTGCAATACGAGGGGTACCCCTACTTCTACGGGCAATTTCACCGGCGGCATCGGTGCTTATTTGGGTGTTCAAAATACCCGCTGCTCTCAATACAATTTTCTGCAAAGTATCACCTTGATAGTATTCCAATCTTGATTTAATAGCGAAACGCGACAAAAGCGGTGCCGTCAATAAACCACTGCGTGTAGTAGCGCCAATTAATGTAAATGGATTCAAATTCAATTGGATGCTTCTGGCATTGGGTCCACTATCGATCATGATATCGATTCGGTAGTCCTCCATTGCAGCATACAAGTATTCCTCCACAACCGTACTCAAGCGATGGATTTCATCTATAAACAATACATCATTGGGTTCTAAACTGGTGAGAAGACCTGCTAAGTCGCCGGGCTTTTCTATAACCGGTCCGGAAGTTTCTTTAATATTTACCCCTAATTCATTCGCAACAATTCTCGACAAAGTTGTTTTTCCTAATCCGGGCGGTCCATGAAACAATACATGATCCAATGCTTCGCCTCGAATTTTTGCCGCTTTTATAAAAATGGTAAGGTTCTCGATCAACTGTGGCTGACCGGCAAATTCCTTGATGGCTGCCGGCCGTATATTATTTTCAAACTCCCGCTCCGCTGCCGAAAGTCCTCCTTTATCACTGTTTAAATTAGGGTTAGCCATGTCTCAAAATTATGGTTTCTACAGGCAGCTTTTTTGAAATTGTTCTAATTAATAAATAGAATTCTACCCATATTCCATGAATCTACTGGTTTTCATTTAAATTTTTTTAATATTTAATAAAATGTTAAATTGAACCTCAACCAAAAACTTCCTTATGAATCGAATTAGACTCTCTCTTAGTCTTATTGCATTATTGGCCAGTGGGGTTGCCATGGCACAAAAACCCACAAAATCTATTGCTGCCCGTGAAGGCCTTTATCCCGAATTTATTGAGTTCTCAGCCGCCGACGCACCAAAATTCAGCGCCGGCCAAGTGCTATTAACCGCTGAAAACGGAGTAGCTCGCAGTTCCGTTGCTTCGAAATTGGCTGCGCGCGAAACCGACAGAATTGGTATGGAGCACTTCCGCTACAACCAAGTTTTAAATGGTTACGTTGTTGAAAACACTGCTTACATCGTTCACACTAAAGCAGGAAAAATAATGAGCCAAAACGGTGTTTGGGTAAAAGAAGAAATTGCTTCTTCTTTAAAAACTGCTGCTTCTATTGATGAGCCTACGGCGCTAAAAATGGCCATGTCTTATATCGGAGCTTCTACTTACAAATGGCAGATTCCCGATGAAGAATTAGCGCTGAAAGATGAAATGAACAACAGAGGTGCAACCTATTTCCCCAAAGGACAATTGGTGTATTATTCAGGTGTTGGTGAAGTGAATCCTTCCAATCTACAATTGACGTACAAGTTTGATATTTATTCTCAGTTTCCTCTTGGTCGCAAAGTTGTTTATGTTGACGCAAATGCGGGAACTATTATTGGTGAAAATGATTTGATCAATACCGTTGACGCGGCCGGTTCTGCTACAACTGCTTATTCCGGCGTTCAAGCAATTACAACCGATAATACCGGAACAACATATCGTTTAAGAGAAACAGGCAGAGGTCTCGGCGTGCAAACGCTTGACATGCGTGTAGCGGGCACCAACTACAATGCTGCTGTTGATTTTACAGATGCAGATAATAGCTGGAACAACGTTAATGCTAACAAAGACCAATACGCTACTGACGCACATTGGGGAGCAGAAAAAACATATGATTTTTACCTGACTAAGTTCGGTCGTAATAGTATCGACAATGCAGGCTACCAATTAAGAAGCTATGTTCACGTGAACTTGGTTGCTTTTGGTTATGCCAATAATATCAATGCGTTTTGGGATGGCACTAGAATGAGCTATGGTGATGGCGGAACTTCCGGCACAACCACTTACTCTCCTTTAACAACACTTGACATTGCCGGTCATGAAATTACCCACGGATTAACAAGCCGCACTTCAAATCTGGTTTACTCGAATGAGTCTGGAGCTTTAAATGAAGCATTCAGTGATATCTTGGGTACTTCTATTGAATGGTTTGGCAAAGGAACAGGAAACTGGACTTTAGGCGATGAAATCGGAGGAATTTTTAGAAGCATGTCAAACCCGAATTTGTATGGTGACCCCGATACGTATCAAGGTACCAATTGGGCTACCGGAACTGCCGACAATGGTGGTGTGCATACGAACAGTGGCGTGTTGAACTTTTGGTTCTACTTACTTACTACCGGTGGATCAGGTACCAACGATAAAGGTTTCGCTTACAACGTTACCGGTATTGGTATCGACAAAGCTGCCGCAATAGCTTATAGAACCAACACTGTATATTTAACTGCTAATTCAAACTATGCCGCTGCGAGAACTTATGGTATTAAATCTGCTGAAGACTTATATGGTGTAGGAAGTGTAGAAGCAGTTCAAACTGCCAACGCTTTCGATGCCGTAGGTGTAACCGCAGTAGTAGTGCCTCCAACTTGTACTGATACGTATGAGGCAAACGAAACTAGAACGGCTGCCAAAGTAATTGCACTGAATACTGACATCAATGCTAAAATTGGAAGCTCAACCGATAAAGACTGGTTCCGTTTTACAACCGTAACCGCACAGCCTAAATTCAAAGTTACTTTGAGTGGCTTGGCTGCTGATTACGACCTACGTCTTTACAATAGTTCAGGTTCACAATTGGCAATCTCACAAAACTCTGGTACTACTTCAGAAACCATCACTCGTAATACTGCAACTGCAGGTGCTACTTATTATCTTCAAGTGTATGGCTTCAGTGGCGCCAATAGTGCTTCTTGTTATACCTTGAAAGTGCAAACAAGTGCAACGAACTTGTTTGGAATTGATGAAAATGCCGGTATCTTGAAATCAGACGCTACTACTAAACCAGGCGTTTATCCAAACCCTGCCCGCAATACCGTAACCGTTCGATTTGTTTCTCAAGCAACTGCTCAGAAAGAAATCAATATCACCGATATGTTGGGTAGAATTGTTTACCGTCAGCGTGTAGCAGCTGTAGAAGGCATGAACAATGTTACCATCTCTTTGCCAACCATCAACACAGGTGTGTACGTGGTGAAAGTAGATCAAGAACAAGTTTCTAAACTAACCATCGCCAAATAAGAATAACATTCGCTTTATTAAAAAAATCCTGACCTTTGCGGTCGGGATTTTTTTATGAATGTAAATCAACGATTATGAGAATTACGGCAGACATGAAATTGAAAAATCTAATTGTAATCGGCGACCGCGTTTTGATTCGTCCATCTCGCCCAAACGAACGCACCGAAAGCGGACTCTACCTTCCTCCGGGCGTTCAAGAAAAAGAAAAAGTACAGCAAGGCTATGTCATAAAAGCCGGTCCCGGTTATGCCATTCCTATGCCCATTGAAGAAGAAACCTGGAAAGGAGAGGAGGATAAAATTAAATATGTACCCCTTCAGGTAAAAGAAGGCGATCTGGCCATCTTTTTGGTGAGCGGTTCTACAGAAGTGGTGTATGAAAATGAAAAGTACTTTATTGTTCCACAAAGTGCTATCTTAATGTTGGAACGAGAAGAAACTATTTAACCCTATCTTATATAATTTATGGCAACTGCACAAGACTTCTTAAGCGCCGTTCAATCGGGCTACACTTTTAAAGGAAATTCAGCGGTTATTGGTCTGGGAATGTTAGATGGACATCCCGTTCCTGATGCCCTTGTGAAACTTCCTTTTAAAACCATGAACCGTCACGGACTGATCGCCGGTGCCACCGGTACCGGTAAAACCAAAACCTTACAAGTGCTGGCCGAATCCTTAAGTGATGCCAGTATTCCTGTTTTGCTGATGGATATCAAAGGCGACTTGAGCGGTATTGCTGCAGCCGGTACCCTAAACGATAAAATCAAAGAGCGACTCGCACAAATTGGTCAAGAATACAAACCCACGGCCTATCCGGTAGAATTGCTTACTCTAAGTGATCAAAAAGGAGTGCGACTACGCGCAACTGTGAGCGAATTCGGTCCGATTCTACTTTCTAAAATTCTTGGATTGAATGATACGCAGGAAGGATTGGTGTCTTTAATTTTCAAGTATTGCGACGACAATAAAATGCCTTTGCTCGATTTGAAAGATTTTACCAAAACCCTTCAATACATTTCCAATGAAGGAAAAGCTTCTATCGAAAAAGACTACGGAAAAATTTCTACCTCTTCTACCGGTACCATTCTCCGAAAAGTAATTGAACTGCAACAACAAGGAGCCGATGTATTTTTTGGTGAACCAAGCTTTGACGTAGACGATCTCATGCGAATCAGTGACGACGGTCGTGGGATGATTTCAGTACTTCGTGTTACCGATATGCAAAGCAAGCCAAAACTCTTCTCCACTTTCATGTTGAGTTTGTTAGCCGAATTGTACGGTAGCTTACCGGAAGAAGGCGATATCGATCAGCCCAAATTAGTATTGTTTATCGATGAAGCACACTTGGTATTCCAAGAAGCAACAGAAGCGTTGTTGCAGCAATTGGAAACAGTGATCAAATTGATCCGATCAAAAGGAGTAGGGATCTTTTTCTGTACACAAAATCCTCAAGACATTCCCGCAAGTATCTTGGCTCAATTAGGATTGAAAGTACAGCACGCCCTACGTGCTTTCACTGCAGCTGATCGCAAAACCATTAAACAAGCCGCCGAAAACTATCCTGAATCTGATTTCTATAAAACAGAAGAATTACTGACCCAGCTTGGTATTGGAGAAGCCTTTATTACTCTTTTAAACGAGAAAGGGATTCCAACTCCGCTGGTTCATACCATGTTGGTGCCTCCTAAGAGTAGAATGGATATTTTGTCAGACGATGAAATCAATTCACTGGTTTCTTCATCAAAGTTGGTGAAGAAGTACGCTCAAACGGAAGACAGCGAAAGTGCTTATGAAATTCTGACTGCGAAGCTGGAAGAGGCTTCTACGAAAGAACAAGAACAAGAGCAAGCTGAACAGGAAGAAAAAGCTGAAAAGAAGCCGGCAAAAGAAGAAAAGTCGACCATCGAAAAAGTATTGGACAGCTCAGTTACTCGTCAAATTGGTAGAACGGCTGCTAGCATCATTACTCGTAGTTTGTTAGGAGCCTTAGGTTTGGGTGGAAGAAGTTCTTCTAGGAAAAAATCAGGTTGGCTTTAATGGAGCGATAACAGATCACCTTTCAGGTGTTTTAATTTATTTTCTGCCTGCATGTGTCGAATCACTTCCCAAATTTGTTGATTCGAATATGCAGGTAGTTTTTTTATAAGATCATTAATGCGCTCCGGTTTTTCATGAAGCACAGCAGAAATGCTATTTTTTAAATGCAAGAATTCAGTTTCTGAAAGTGGTTTCTTTTTGTATTCAACACAGTTATCGCAAATGCCACAACGATGCTTGATAGGTGCTCCAAAATAGGCTGCAATTAATTGTCCCCTGCAACTATGACGGTCGTAAATGAATTGAAGAAAAGCTTCCATGCGTTCGAGGTATACATGCTTTCTTTCTGCCAATCTGTTTAAGTCAATTGTCAAATGCTCAGAAGCTACTCGATCAAAGTGTACGTACAATTGTGGATCATTTTTCGTGGGTTGATAATCTACAATATGATGTTGATGCAAATGGTGCAAAGTATCGTACACTAGTTGTTTGTCGATACCAAGCGCTCTTGCAACCATGAATTCATTGATAACTGCCGGTCTGTCAAAAATTCCCTCATAGCTTCTAAGCAGAGTTTTGATGATATCGTCCCATTCCGGCTGTGTTTTTTCCAGTTCATGAATTCGTTGTTTCGAACAAGTGAATACCAATTTTGAAGGTTGAAGCAACTGTTCGTTGAAACTGATGATGGATTCTTGTGACAAAATTTGCAAAACCGCTGTTATGGTGAACCCATCAATATGAAACTTGTAGCCAAAGTCATTCAAGTCAAAGTCGAAATACTGTTCACCTCCGGCATGCACGGGCAATTGCAGGTAATTCATCAAAGCTTGATATACCGATCGAATGGTTTCCAAGTCGGGAAAACGCTTTTCAATTTTTTGCCGCAGCTGTTCAGGGTCACCTGTTTGATAAAGCAATACTGCATACGATTTATTCCCATCTCTACCCGCTCTTCCTGCCTCTTGATAATAGTTCTCCAAACAATCGGGCAAGTCGGCATGCACCACTATTCGAACATCAGGCTTATCGATACCCATTCCGAAGGCATTGGTACAAGCCATGATACGAATTTCGTTTTTGATCCAAGCTTCTTGCTTTTCATTGCGTTGTTCCTGACTTAAACCGGCATGATAATAGTCGGCAGAAATGCCTTGTAACTGCAATAGATCTGCTATTTCCTTGGTTCTTCTTCTACTACTGCAATACACCAATCCGGAGCCATCAACTTTTTCAAAGATTTCTAAAAGTTTGGCGTTTTTCGAATCTACTTCTCGCACACTATAACTTAGATTGGGACGCTCAAAACTTTGTTGGAACAAATTAGGTTCGGTGAATTCCAATTGCTCCATAATGTCTTCTTGCACTCTAGGAGTAGCCGAAGCCGTTAGCGCTAGTATGGGAACATCGGGTAGTTCGGGACGAATATTTTTGATGCGTAAATAGGGTGGACGAAAATCATAACCCCATTGCGATACGCAATGCGCTTCGTCTACTGCAATTAAATTGATGTCAAGTCTATTGAGTTGTTCCTTAAACAAGGCTGTTTCCAATCGCTCAGGAGAAACGTATAGAAACTTACAATTGCTTTCGGAAGCCAATTGAAAGGTTTGAAGTACTTCTTTGCGATTCATCCCTGAAAAAATAGCAAATGCCGTGATGCCTCTCCTCCTTAATTGCTCTACTTGATCTTTCATCAAGGCAATCAAGGGTGAAATCACTAAACAAAGTCCGGGCTTGCAAAGTGCCGGTACTTGATAACAAATGGATTTTCCCCCTCCGGTAGGAAGAAGGGCGAGGGTGTCTTTTCCGGATAAAATAGACTCGATAATGTCTTCCTGCAAAGGCCGAAACTGATCGTACCCCCAGTAATTCTTTAACACAGCAATGGGTGAGCTCACGGAAGACATATCAGCTAAGATAGCAATAAATAAAATGAACAAAAGCGCTACACATATTTCAGTTGTACTCCGGCGATATTTCCGCTCTCTTTATAAATCATCTCCGCGCATCTCCTTCCCTCCTTCCCTTTGCGATGAACAAGCTCTCCATTTACACAACCTTCTTCACAAACAATCGCACCGAGTTCACCGCCAGCACCACATCACTCAATCCCATGATCAATGCTCCATACGTTGGTCCATAAGTCCCCAACAATCCGAATGCAGCCACCGGAATGGCAATGATATTATAAGAAAAGGCCCAGAAAAGATTCTGTTGAATGGTAATAAAACTATGCTTTCCTAATCCCAAAGCAAGAGGTAGATTACCCAATCCCTTATTCATCAACACTACATCCGCAGTTTGAATAGCAACCTGCGAAGCCTCACTCATTGAAATGCCAATAGTAGCTTTCGCAAGTGCGGGAGCATCATTGATACCATCACCCACCATAGCAGTTGGTTGTTCTTGATTGAGTTTTTCAATCATCGCTAATTTCTGCTCGGGGGTTTGTTCTGCTATCACTTGATCAATTCCCAGTTCACTTGCAACGGGGGTGCAATTCGATTTGGTATCGCCGCTTAACAAGATCGTCTTAATTCCTTTTGCATGGAGATAGCTGACTACCTTGGCCGCTTCCGGACGAATAAGGTCTTTTACATCAATCCAAGCAAGCAATGTATTGTTTTTGACAATGTAAACGTTGTGCGCATTTTCCGCAGAAGCACCCGGTGCAATTCGGTAAGAACCGGCCCAGAATTCATTTCCTTCAATATCCGTTGCTTTTACGCCTTTTCCTTTGATCTCTTCAACACTTTTCCAACGGAATACATCGGTTCTTGTAAATGCTTTGGAAACCGATAACGCAATGGGGTGGTTGGAGAATTTTTCTAAAGAATAGGCAAGTTTTTTTATTTCATCCTCGGTATAGCTTGAATCAACAACCGTTAATTGTTTGATTTCAAAAGTGCCGGTTGTTAACGTGCCTGTTTTATCGAATACCACTTGACGAATGTTCTTGAATAGCTCCAAGCTTTTGGCATTTCTAAACAAAATACCCGAGCGAGCCGCTCTTCCCAATCCAACAGCGATTGCGGCAGGAGTGGCTAGTCCCATTGCGCAAGGACAAGCAATCACCAATACTGCCACACTTCTCATCAATGCTTCTGTGAAATTGTGTAAGATCAAATAGTTTAAAATAAAAGTGAGAGCAGTGATCACTAGCACAACCGGTACGAAAATAGCGCTGATTTTATCGGCTAATTGTTGAACCGGTGGTTTCTCTCCTTGTGCTTGTTTTACTAAGTTGATGATGTTTGCTAAAACGGATTCATTGGCAGGACTGGTTACTTGAGCCTTCACCAATCCATCGGCAACAATACTACCGCCAATGAGCGTGTCTTTTTTTGTTTTGCTAATGGGTAAACTCTCACCGGTTACAATGGCTTCGTTTACGGTAGCCGATCCGGAGAGAATTCTACAATCGGCCGGAACTTGTTCGCCCGATTTAATTAAGATCAAATCTCCTGAGCGTAGGGTATTGTTTTCAACTTGAAAATGAAGTTCTTGGTGTTGATCGTCGTAGGCAATCATGGTTGCCAATACTTTCTGACTCTTGCTGAGTTTCGTTAAAGCACGTTGAGTTGTTTGAAGCGTACTGTCTTCCAGAAAATTACCCAACAAAATCAAACTCACTATTGTAGCAGTTGTTTCGAAAAACAATTGATCAGAAGGCCATCCCAAAAACATTCCTACTACACTGTAAGCAAATGAACTGGTGGCACCAATGGTAACCAGTACATTCATATTGGGCATTTTGTTTCTTACGCTAACCCAAGCACTTTTGGCAAAGAGGTACATGCCAATTCCGTATACCGGCAAACAAAGGGCAAATTGAATCCAAGGATTCATCATGAAATGAACCCAATGTTTTACTACCGGAATCATGTGCAACATGAGTAAGAGGGTAGGGCCGGCAGTTATCAAAAGGAATTTCAGGTATTTATTGAGCGCCTTTTTTTCTGTGGTGTCTATCTTGCCCACTTCGCCCACTACTTTATACCCAAGACTGTCGATTCCTTTTTTTATTTTACCGGTATCTTCTGCGCCTTCAACCACATCAAAACTAACTTCCCCGCTCATTAGGTTTACTTTCACATCTGAAAGTCCTTTTTGTTCCAGGAACTTGCTTACGGTAAGTGCACAATTCGCACAGGTCATACCATCTACTTTCCAAAACACTTTTTCCATAGTTCATTAATTTACGATACAAAGGTAAAATCCTTTCCCGGCCTATCTATTACTAAGTCGGGAATATAAAATAAACAAGGTTGCAAAAAATCAGAGTATTTTTGTGTGATGAAAATCACGTTTCAAATAGGTGAAATTGAGCAGGTAGCCGCTCAAGTGTGGGAGCAGATCCAGAACAATCCCGTAGTGGCTTTTCATGGAAACATGGGGGCCGGTAAAACTACCTTCATCCAACAACTGTGCAAACAGGCTGGGGTAAAGGATACCATGAGTAGTCCAACTTTTTCTATAATCAATGAATACCGATCACCAACAGGTTCCATTTATCATATGGACCTATATCGCTTGAGCAGCGAAGTAGAAGCCCAGAGAGCCGGAGTAGAAGAATATTTGTTTAGTGGCGCCAGATGTTTTGTAGAATGGCCGGAGAAAGCTCCGGGCATCTTTCCTGATGAAACCCTACATGTTACTATTGATATCACAAACGACGGTAGTAGGGTACTTCAAATACAAGAGAATTAAGTATTTTTGACTGGAAACACCATATTGATCCCGAAAGGATTGTAACCGACCCGCAATAAAACAAAGTTCACATGGCCCAACAAAAGCCGATCATAAGCACTTCTTTTAGTTATGAAACTTTAGAAGAAACCTTGGATATTAAACCCAAAGGCACACCACTTATGATTGGTATTCCTAAGGAAACGGCTTTCCAGGAAAATAGGGTTGCGCTCACCCCCGAATCTGTGGGCGTGTTGGTGAGCAATGGGCATCAAGTAATGGTGGAACACAATGCCGGCGAAGCAGCTCATTACCGCGACAAAGATTACAGCGAAGCCGGAGCCCGCATCGTGTACGACAAAGCAGAAGTTTATAAGTCTCCTGTAATAGTTAAGAGCGCACCCGTTATTGAAGAGGATTTGCCGCTCTTGCAAATGAATCAGGTAATTGTTTCTCCCATCCATTTGAGTGTAATGAAAGCCGAGATTCTTTCCAAAATGATGGAAAAAAGAATCACGGCGATCTCATTCGAGAATTTAAAGGACGATAGTGATAGCTATCCCATCGTTCGAAGCATGAGTGAAATTGCCGGTTCAGCTGTAATGCTAATTGCTGCACAGTATTTGAGTTCCGCCAATCATGGAAAGGGAGTTTTGTTGGGTGGAATCAGTGGGATCCCCCCCACCAAAGTAATCATCTTAGGAGCCGGAATTGTGGGCGAATACGCAGCTCGCGCGGCCCTCGCACTCGGCGCCTCCGTAAAAGTATTCGACAGCAGTATCTATCGATTAAAACGACTTCAGAATAATATTGGTCACCGTTTGTGGACTTCCGTAATTGAACCACGTATTCTCGCCAAGCAATTAAAGACTTGCGAAGTGGCTGTGGGTGCCCTTTACACTCCCGGTAGCAGAACGCCGGTGGTAGTTACCGAAGAAATGGTAAGCAATATGCGTCCCGGAAGTGTGATCATTGATGTGAGCATTGACCGCGGAGGCTGCTTTGAAACTTCTGAAATTACCTCTCATGAAAGCCCCATATTCTTGAAATACGGGGTCATCCACTATTGTGTTCCCAATATTCCTTCCGGATTTGCCCGTACAGCCTCTCAAGCCATTAGCAATGTACTCACCCCCTTGCTTATTGAAGCAGGCGACGAGGGTGGCTTTGAAAAGCTAGTATGGCATAAAGTACACCTTAGAAGCGGGATCTATCTGTTCAAAGGAGCGCTTACCAATTTCCATTTGAGTCAGCGTTTTGACTTGAAATACACCGACTTAAACCTCCTCATCGCTTCCCGTCGCTAAAAAATAGCCCTTTTCGCATTTGTTAATGCTTTGTTAAGCTATTAATTAAACGTTTGTTTAAATTAAACGACTGTTTAATTTTGGGTCATGGAAACAGGAAAAATGAATGAAAAGCAAATTCAGATCGTAGATGCGGCCGAGCATCTATTTGCTGAAAAGGGTTTTCATGGCACTTCTGTTCGTGACATTGCCGAAAAGGCACAGGTTAACCTGGCCATGATTTCCTATTATTTTGGTTCGAAGGATCAGCTCTTAGAAGCCATGTTCGAATACAAGTCGAATCTAATGGCCACTCAACTGGAAGTGCTGGTGCATCAGTCGAACTCAGAACCGCTTGAGATCATTTACTCTTTGATCGAACATTATATTGACAAGGTTTTGCAACAACAGCCCTTCCATAAAATTATGGTAAGAGAACAGGTGGTGCCCTCAACCAGTAGAGTTCAGGAATTGATTCTTGGCATGCGAAAAAGAAACCTCGAAATCATTCATCGGGTGGTTACAAAAGGCCAAGTAGAAGGCAGGTTTAAAAAAGAAATTGATTTTCCCTTATTGATGACCACCATGTTTGGAGCAGTCAACAACATGGTGACCACACAATATTATTACCGTGCTCTTAGCAATCTGGAGCACTTATCCGATGAAGAATTCAAGCAAGTAATCAGAGAGAAATTATATAAACATTTAAAAGAGATTTTTAAATCAACATTGACAAATGAAGCGTAACTATTTATTCGTAGTTGTGATGTTGTGTGCACTTTCTGTACAAGCACAAGAGAAGCGAACCTTAACGCTTCCTGAGGCTATTTCACTGAGTGTATCGAACAGCAAACAATTGAAATCGAAACAACTCAATTTGGTGGCAGCGCAAGCGACTACCGAGGAAGCCAAAGATCGCCAGCTTCCCAGTGCTTCTGTAAGTGGGTCCTATTTACAGCTCAACAAGCCGAACATTGAAATGAAATCTTCCGGCAGTTCCGGTGGATCGGGTGGAGGTATTTCCGCGCCCAGCAATGTGATATATGGAATGGTAAATTTGAGTGTGCCCATTTATTCTGGAGGCACCATCAAGTACGGCATTCAAAGTGCGAAATTCTTGGAAGCCGCTACCGCTTTGGATACAGTATCTACTAAAGAAGAATTGTACCAAAACACTATTGAGGCATTTGCGAATTTGTTCAAAGCAAGAACAGCTTTGGTATTATTGAAAGAAAACTTAGCAACCGCCAAACAGCGTGTGGTAGACTTTACCAACCTAGAACAGAATGGCGTATTGCCGCATAACGATTTGTTGAAAGCAAGTTTACAAGCTTCTAATATTGAGTTGGCTTTGTTAGACGCCGAGAACAATTGGAAAGTAGCCAACTTAAACATGGATCTATTGCTCGGCCTTCCAACCAATACCGAATTGATGTTGGATACTACCGGCTTAGCCAAAAAAGACGACGCACGGACGCTTGAAGATTACCTTTCATTAGCACAAAAAGGCAGATCTGAAAAAGAACAGATAGCTCTTCGTAAAAAAGCCGCTGAACTCGGCATCGCTTCTATTAAAGGAAGCATGTTGCCTTCGCTGAGTTTTACCGGTGGTTATATTGCTGCCGATATTCCGGGCGTATTGAAAGTAACCAACGCATTGAATGCAGGAATTGGTGTACGTTATTCCATCAGTTCTTTGTGGCAATCAAAAGCCAAGTTGAAATCTGCCAAGGCGCAAGTAGATCAACTCGATCTTGCCAATTCGCAATTCGACGATCAAATTCAATTGCAAGTAAACAAGTCTTATTTGAACTTGATCAGCAATCGCAAGAAGATAGAAGTGAACGCTCAAGCCTTGGATCAAGCAAAAGAAAACTATCGAATCGTGAAGAATAAATTCGATAATAGTTTGGCAACTGCAACTGAACTACTCGATGCAGATTTAGCCCAATTGCAAACCAAACTCAATTTTACTTTATCTCGCGCCGATGCATTTGTAGCCTATCATAAACTCTTGCAATCTGCCGGAGTACTTTCAACCGAATTCAATAAATAATTTATAATAAGAATACAATGGAAACAGCAACTGCTCCCCAAAAAAAGAACCCCGTTTTTATTATCATTCTAGCCCTTCTGGTTATCGGTGGTGGCTGGTTTGGTATCTCCAAATACCTACATGGACAAAAACATGAAGAAACCGACGACGCACAAATCAGCGCCGATATCACCCCAATCATTCCACGCGTAAGTGGTTACATCGCTAAAGTATATGTGAGCGATAACCAATACGTAAAGAAAGGGGATACTTTATTGGTGATCGACGACCGCGATTATCAAGTGCGCCTTGAACAGGCAAAAGCTGCATTAACTGCGGCTCAAGCGAATCTTGGTACTGCAGAAGCTTCTACCAAAGCTTCACAAGCTTCCATTAGCTCCGCCAGTGCCGGTATTTCAACTGTAGATGCTCAAATTGAAGCAGCAAAAGTAACCCTATGGAGAGCTCAGAAAGATTTTGATCGCTATGCAAACTTGATCAAAGAAAAAACCATCACGCAGCAACAATACGAACAAGCTTTGGCAGCAAAAGAATCGGCCGAAAAGCAAGTAGCCATTTTGCAACAACAAAAAGCACAAGTGGTAAAGCAAGTAAGTGCCGTATCAGCTCAAAGCAATGCAACCGCACAACAAATTGGTGTGGCCAATGCAGCCATTCAACAACGTAAAACAGAAATTGCTGCCGCTGAACTGAACCTTTCTTACACAGTTATCACTGCATTGCACGATGGATTGATTTCAAAAGTACCTGTTCATGCCGGTCAATTTGTACAGCCCGGTCAATCTTTGTTTAGCATTGTTCACAGCGATAAAGTTTGGGTTACTGCAAACTTCAAAGAAACTCAATTGAACAAAATGATTGAAGGACAAAAAGTAGTAGTGAAAGCAGACGTATTTCCCGATCATGAGTTTGAAGCAACACTTTCATCAATTGCACCTGCTACAGGATCTACTTTTGCCTTATTGCCTCCCGATAATGCCAGTGGCAACTTCGTAAAAGTAGTTCAACGTATCCCTGTAAAAATTGAGTTCAACAAATCCGATTCATTGGTGAAGAAACTTCGTCCGGGTATGAACGTGGTTGTAGATGTACATCTTAATTAATCTTATTTAATCATTTTATATGGTTGACGCAGCATCATTAGTGGAATATGGCTCGAGGAGGGTGATCATCACCATCACAGCTATCATGTGTGCCTTGCTGGAAATCGTTGATACCACCATCGTAAACGTGGCATTGAACGATATGAAGGGTAACCTTGGCGCAACCACCAGCGAAATTGGTTGGGTCATTACAGCCTACGCCATCGGTAACGTAATCATCGTTCCAATGACCAGTTGGTTGAGCCAGCAATTTGGAAGACGAAATTATTTCGCGGCTTCAATTATTCTATTTACGATCTGTTCATATTTGTGTGGTCAAAGTACTACCATTACTGAATTGATTTTATTCCGCTTGTTACAAGGTATTGGAGGCGGTGCCCTCTTGGTTACTTCACAAACCATCATTACTGAAAGTTATCCTGCCGAAAAGCGGGGTATGGCGCAAGCTATTTATGGAATGGGAGTAATTGTGGGTCCAACACTTGGTCCGCCTTTGGGAGGTTACATTGTTGAACATTCCTCTTGGCCTTATATTTTCTATATCAATATTCCTTTGGGTGTAATTGCAGCATTACTCACCATGCAGTTTGTAAGAAGTCCAAAGTATTCGGAGAAAACGGCCATGTCGCAAGTAGACTGGTTGGGCATTGGATTGCTCGCTTTGTTTGTGGGTTCATTGCAATACATTTTAGAGAAAGGACACGACGACGATTGGTTTAGTAACAACACAATTATCTTACTTACAGTACTAGCAGTGTTTGGATGTTTCTTCTTTATTTGGAGAGAATGGACGGCTAAGAAACCTGTTGTGAATTTGAGAGTGTTGTCGAATGGGAATTTGAGGGTAGGTACTATTTTGTCTTTCATAATGGGATTCGGATTGTATGGTTCTACGTTCATTATTCCATTGTATACGCAGGCAACATTAGGTTGGACGGCAACGCAGTCGGGCCTTCTATTGGTCCCTGCCGCTTTAACAACAGCCTTCATGATGCCATTCATTGGGAAGATGTTGCAAGCAGGAGTGAACAAACAACTACTCACTTCAATTGGGATGTTGATGTTCTTTTTCTTCTGTTTTTGGGGGTACCGCATCTTAACACCCGATACCGGAAAAGACGCCTTCTTCTGGATGTTGATTTTGCGCGGTATTGCAATGGGACTTTTGTTTATTCCGGTTACAACACTGAGCTTGAGTACGTTGAAGGGAAGAGAGATTGGTGACGGAGCCGCTTTTACAGGCATGATGCGACAATTAGGTGGATCCTTCGGTATTGCGATCATCACAACTTTTATGGCGCAACAACAGATGGTACACCGCAATGATTTGGTGTCAAATCTTGACGTGAATAATCCGGTTGTGCAAGCGCGTGTTCAAGGCACTCAAATGGCCATGCAAGCGTCGGGCGCACCTTCTAATATTGCATTAGGAAGAGCGTACCAGTTAATGGACTATAGCATCACCAAACAGTCGATGGTATTGAGTTATATGGACGTGTTCTTTTATATCGGAATTGTGTTCTTGATTTGTGTGCCCTTGGTATTGATGGTGAGAAGTAAGAAGCAGGAAGGGAAATTGGATATGAGTAATGTGCATTAGAAAGAAAGAGGATACGAGGAGCGAGGAGACGAGGAGTCAATGTGAGAATTAGTTGATGTGTGAATTTGAGGCGGGAATGCATTTAATTTTTGGAAGGAGTTGCAATGTCAACTCCTTTCTTGTTTTATAGGTCGAAGAAGATTTTGAAGAAATTAGGTGTAGAGAGTAAGTTGGTTGAAAAATTTAGAGTTTTTTCACCGCAGCGTCGCAGCGTACGCAGCGATTACGCAGCGTAGTTCATTGCGCATCTTTGCGTGGTCCCTGAGCTTGTCGAAGGGCCGTGTCGAAGGGCTTCTTTTCTTTGAGGCAGGCTTAAACTGATTGAAAAATTAAAGGGTTGTTCACCGCAGAGACCGCGAAGCTCGCAAAGCTATCGCAGAGATTTTTTTCTTGCTTTTTTGACCACAGATTACACGAATTACAACAGATTCTCACAGATTAATCTTCGTTCCTCTGAGCCTTCGTGGTTCTGTATTTCCTCGCTCCTCGTCTCCTCCATCCTCCCTCCTGTATTTCGGCTGTTTCATTATTAATTATTACTTATTAATTAATAATTATTTGTGCTTCAATATCTCCACCCTCTCCTCACAATTCCCATACTCCTGCACATCATTGCTGCTGATAACAACAATTCTATTGGTGCTGTAGTTGGAAATCAGTTTTTGGTACAAGGCAATGCCTTCTTGATCTAAATTGGTGCAGGGCTCATCTAATAAGAGTAGGGTAGTATCACTAAACACTGCTTGTGCTAACTTCATTCTTTGTTTCATACCGCTGCTGAAATAACGGATTTGCTTATCCGCAGCTTTGGTCAATCCCACTTCTTCTAAGATTCCTACGACTGTTTTACCGGGTAGAAAGGTTTTGAATTGACCATGAAATTCCAAAAACTCTTTGGCGGTCATTTCTTCAATCAATTCTAAATAAGGGGCGGCTAGGGAAACATGTTTGAATACCAGTTCAGCGGCGATCTTTTGCTGATCATGAGTAAAATAATCAACGGTACCCTCGCTCAATTGCAGCGATCCTGCAATGGCTTGCAGCAACGTGCTTTTGCCGGAACCATTGGGCCCAACAATTGCATAAGAATGTCCTACAGTAAATTCCTGTGATAATTTGCGAAAGATCCAATCGCGGTTGAAACGCTTTCCGGCATTAGTCAGCGATATCTTCATCCACACTATTTTTAGAATAGCGTTTAATGATACCTCTGCCACTTTCACGAATAAAGGTTACAATTTCATCTCTTTCGTCGGTAGCGGAGAATTCTTCCTCCAAATACTCAAGAGCTTGAGAAGTGTTCATGCCCTTGTTATAGATTACACGATAGATTTCTAAGATATGATTGATCTTATCGATGGTAAATCCCCTTCTTTTCAAACCCACAGAGTTCACACCTGAATAGCTCAATGGTTGACGACCTGCTTTGATATAAGGAGGAACGTCTTTACCCACCAATGATCCACCACTTACAAATGCATGCTGACCAATTTTTACAAACTGATGCACAGCACACATGCCACCCAAAATAGCCCAATCACCCATTTCTACGTGACCTGCAATTTGTGTGTTGTTACTCATGATACAGTTATTGCCGATCATACAGTCGTGCGCCAAATGGCTATATGCCATGATCAAGCAATTATTACCAACACTGGTCTTGCCTTTATCTTTTGTTCCTCTGTTAATGGTTACAAATTCACGAATGGTGGTGTTATCACCAATTTCCACTAATGTATCTTCTCCTTCAAACTTCAAGTCTTGCGGAATGGCTGCAATAACAGCACCGGGGAAAATGCGGCAATTCTTTCCAATGCGCGCGCCTTCCATGATGGTTACATTACTTCCAATCCATGTTCCTTCGCCAATTTCAACATTTTGATGAATAACGGTGAAAGGATCAATTTTTACATTGGTTGCCAACTTGGCTTGGGGATGAATATACGTATGCGGGTGAATCATGTTATTTACATTCTTGAGTATAGACCCCTTTCCGGAATCAGGTATTGTGCCGATTACGGGTTCTAATTTACTAGGTTTAGATGGGCGGTTGGCTTTCAAATAAACTATTATAAGGGGGTGTCGGGGCTAGACCCGACTTACAAAAATAATCTTAATTTATCCAATTTTCGCCTTTTTCCTTCAAAATCAACCTCTTTTTACGAGTTGAGCGACCAAATCAGCCTCTGTGGCGACCTTATTTCCTACAAAAACAGTGCCTCTCATCTCACAAATGCCTCTTCTGATCGGTGCTGTTAACTCCATTTTCAACATCAAAGTATCTCCCGGCACCACTTTTTGCTTGAATTTACAATTGTCAATTTTCAAGAAATAAGTATCATAATCCCCCGGAGGCATGGCATTCATGGCCAAAATACCACCTGTTTGTGCCAGAGCCTCAACTTGTAATACGCCGGGCATCACCGGATTGCCTGGAAAATGGCCCGTAAAAAAGTTTTCGTTGAAGGTTACATTCTTGATCCCAACTATATGACGATCAGATAGTTCGATGATCTTGTCAACCAACAAGAAAGGATAGCGATGCGGTAACTTCTTTTCAATTTGCTGAAGATTGTACAACGGTGGCTGATTGGGATCGTACACCGGAACATCTTTCGTATGCTTGTTCTTTTTAATGTATTGCTTGATCTTACGGGCAAAATCCACATTGCTGCTATGGCCCGGGCGGTTCGCAATGATATGCGCCTTAATGGGGTAACCAATCAAGGCCAAATCTCCAATTACATCCAACAGTTTGTGACGTGCCGGTTCATTAGGGAAACGCAATTCTAAATTGTTCAAATAACCTTCGCTTTTCACTTCAATTTTCTCTCTGCGGAAGGCCTTGGCCAAACGGGCCATTTCTTCCTCCGTGGTCTTGCGGTCCACTACAACAATAGCATTGTTGATATCACCACCCTTGATGAGGTTGTGTGCCAACAGCATTTCCAATTCATGCAAAAAACAGAACGTACGGCAAGGAGATATTTCCGCTTTAAATTCGCGCAAACTCTTCAAACCCGCGTGCTGCGTGCCCAATACGGGGCTATTAAAATCAATTAAGGTAGTTACTTTGTATTCTGTAGCCGGAAGCGCGGTCATTTCAACACGTTTCAATTCGTCGAAATGCGTAAGGTTGGTGTCAATGCTGTACCAAGCTTTGGCAGCATCTTGTTCTAAAATTCCGGCTTCTTCAATGATTTCAACAAAGGGCTGGCTGCTACCATCAATAATGGGCATTTCAGGACCGTTCACTTCAATCAAACAGTTGTCGATTCCCATTCCCACGAGGGCCGCTAAAACGTGCTCTACGGTGCTTACTTTGGCGCCATTGTCTTCGAGGGTAGTACCACGACTGGTATCAGTTACTAAGTCACAATCGGCTTTAATGATGGGTTGTCCGGGTAAGTCAATACGTTGAAACTGAAAGCCAAAGCCGGGGTTAGCGGGCTTTAGCGTCATGTCTACATTCACGCCGGTATGCAAACCGGTTCCGGAAATGCTGATCGCTGTTGAGAGCGTATGTTGCTTATCGGGATTAAAACTTGCGTCCATTCGGCAAAGATAGTAAATCAATGCCGTACCATATAAACAGGACTGATTTTCAATCTAATCATGGATTACAACCATTCTTTCGGTTTCTGAATTAGCTCGCCGTATTTATTCGGCAAGTTTTCAGGGAACTGACAGTCTTTTAATTTTTTGTAGCCAATTTTGAAGCTACTATTTGCATAAAGTTTCAATTCGTCGGAAGTTCTACTAGGAGGAAAAGCGATGAAAATTTGCTTCGAAGGAAAAATCTCGCGAATGTGTTTTATCGGGGGAACCAAGTCGGAATCACCGGAAATTACATACGCAACATCAAATTCGTTTTTATAAGTATCAACCATTAACTGTGTAGCAATGTTAACGTCTGTTTTCTTTTCTTTCAGCTGCCAATAATCATTGCCACAAATTTCACATTTCTGCAATTCTGATCTAAACTGCCCCCAATATATATCTACCTCACTGCTATACAATGCTTCAATATAAACATCTTGCCTTTTCTTCTTGGCAAGATCGTTTTTTACAGAGGATGTGAAGTACTTAACTCCAAATAAATCATGCTCTTTATTCATTAATTTCATACAGAGTGATTTAATATCTAACCACTTACAATCTTTGTATCCTGAGTTCATTAAACCGAAATACAAATTGAATCCATCGATATAAAATCTCGCTCTTAACTGCATAAAAAAAGTTGTAAAAGAGTATTTTTTGTCGAGAAAAAAATTATTTTTGTATCACATCGCCATGGATGGTATCTATGGTTAACGCCTCCGAAAGGAGGCGTTCGTTCTTTAGATATAGAATACAAACTTGGTTCCGTCCATTTTACTGACTACAAGTTCTGAATATTTTGCATTTAAGACCCCGATTTACACCCGATTCTTCCAATTTTTTGTTGTACTACTCGTTGATTGTTATCGGTTAATCTAGAAGGCTTATTGTGTTTTCGATGATTTCGAAGCGGTCTATTTGAATAGAAAGCTTAAAATGGTTGGCAAATCTGTGATTCGAGATTAATAGCTTTTAAATATGTGTTTGCTTAACATCCTGCTCCAATTTTACTTTTAAAAGTTGGATGACAATTAATTCAATGTTATGTAAGCAATTGTAACGTGATAAGTCAAAACTTATACAATAGAGTGATCACCAAATTTGGTAATTATAAGTAGGTGCAGGTATGATGAGTGAGTAAAGAAATCAACTATGAAAGTTTCGCTTCCAGCTCTTTTATTTTGGCTTCCAACTCTTTAAGTCGCTTTTCCATTTCGGGAAGGTTGCGACTTACAGCCTGGGCTCTGAGTGCTGAGGTGTAATCGTATGCCGGCGATCCGGTTACTGCGGTGCCGGGCGTTTTAATGGCCTTACTTACCCCGCTTTGAGCATTGATCTTGCTGCCATCAGCAATGGTAATATGGCCTACAATTCCGGCCTGACCACCAATCATTACATTCTTGCCAATTTTGGTGCTGCCACTCACACCTGTTTGAGCCGCAATCACCGTATTGCTGCCAACTTCTACGTTGTGAGCTATTTGAATGAGGTTGTCGAGTTTCGCTCCTGCCTTAATTACAGTAGATCCAATAGTAGCGCGGTCAATAGTAGTATTGGCCCCAATTTCTACCCCATCTTCCACAATTACATTTCCAATTTGAGGTACTTTCTGAAAACTACCGTCGGCTTGAGGTGCAAATCCAAATCCATCACCCCCAATCACCGTTCCTGAATGCACCGTTACATTCTTGCCCACCACGCATTCATGGTATACTTTCACTCCGGGGTGCAAAATGGTATTGTCGCCAATGGTAACATTATTGCCAATGAACACCTGCGGGAAGATCTTCACATTGTTTCCAATTTTTACATTCTCTCCGGTGTATACAAAAGCTCCAATGAAAACATTGGAACCCATGCTAGTTGTTTTGGAAATATAAGAAGGCTCTTGTACCCCCTGCAATTGTTGAGTGGCAAATTCCTGGTATTTCGACAATAAGGTTGCGAAAGCTGAATAGGCATTTGGAACTCGAATTAGGGTAGCAGGAATAGGCTTCTTCAATTCCTGACTTTCATTGATGATGATGATCGAGGCTTCCGTTGTATAGAGGTAATCTTCGTATTTAGGGTTCGCCAGAAATGCCAATTGGCCGCTTTTTGCTTCTTCAATTTTTCCAAACGATGCTACTGAAACCGTGGCATCTCCTTCAACTTTTCCTTGAATTAATAAGGCTATTTGAGCGGCTGAAAAGGTCATAAAATGTGGCTGTTTATTCTTGATCTATTACTTCTTATTTGAAGGACTATAGTCCCAAATAACAAATATAATATTTTTTTACAGGGCTGGCCAAAGACTGCTGAATCAATGCATTGTCAACTTTTGAAATGTCTTTTACCGTTCCGTCTTTGAACAAAATTTTGATCTTTTCCTCAGTAGGGTCGTAAGTGGTATTGGTAGTTTCTCCTGTGAAGATTAAATATTCAGCCGCCGCTTCTTTGATTCCTAACGCTGCCGACATGGCCGCTCTCTTCTCCTTCACTTCCGCTGCATCAATTGGAGCCGCCTGTAGTTTTACTTTGAAGAGCTTGCGATTGACCAAAGCATTGCACAATTTGCTGAGAACAATATCGGAATGGTAACACCAATTCTTTATGGCCATCATTACATCAAAATCATCGAGCCTGCAGAAGCGATCCAAATGCTCTTCCATATTCACCTCTGAATTGTGGTCGAGAAAGAAATCCAATGTAATGGAACCGCTGCTTACTGCAATGTTTTGAGAATGCAAATCGCGTACCCGCTCAAAGATCTTCACCAATAGCTTTTCCGCACCCAATACGGTTTTATGCAGGTACACTTGCCAATACATCAAACGACGGCTCACCAAAAACTTCTCCGTAGAATAAATGCCTTTCTCTTCCACCATCAATTCCCCCTCATGTACGGTGAGCATCTTAATGATGCGGTCGTAACCAATGACCCCTTCAGAAACACCGGTGAAAAAGCTGTCGCGACTCAAATAATCCATTCTATCTACATCCAATTGTCCGGAGATCAACTGGTGCAAAAATGGTTTGGGGTAGTTATTGGTGAAAATGTCCAAAGCAGTTTGTAAAGCACCGTCCAATTCTGCATTCAAGACCTTCATAATATGGATTGAAATATCCTCATGATGCACGCCTTTCACCAATACGCGTTCCAGCGCATGGGAAAAAGGTCCGTGGCCCACATCGTGCAGCAAAATGGCGATTTTGGCTCCTGTTTCTTCTGTGGGGGTGATTTCAACACCTTTGCTCTTCAATTCGGTCAAGGCCGAACACATAAGGTGATAGGCGCCCAAAGAATGGTGCAAACGAGTATGAACCGCACCGGGATACACCAAATGCGCAAAAGCCATCTGATGAATTCGTCTCAAACGCTGATACCAAGGGTGGGAGATCACTTTAAATACCAAAGGATCGTCGATGGTAATGAACCCATGAACCGGGTCGTTGATGATTTTCCGAACTTTCGCATTCATAAACGCTGCTTACGATTTTGTTAAAATCTAGCCGACAAATGTACAAACCCTGTTCCGATTAAAAAGATTTATTAGTTTGTAAGCGTTATCTTGAGAGGCTACCAGGTTTTGATTTTAAAAGACACATGATTTTTACCCAAAACCTAAGGCCCAAAGCCTAAAGCCTAACGCCTATTTTCACGCTTTACAACTAAACTATATCTATGGCTACCGCAAAAATTGTATGGGTTGATGATGAAATCGAGAGTTTGCAATCACATAAAATGTTTCTGCAAAACAAAGGCTACGAAGTATCTACGTTCACCAATGGGTTCGATGCCATCGATTTCATTAAGGAAGAAGCAGTAGATGTAGTACTATTAGATGAAACCATGCCCGGCATTACCGGTTTGGAAACCTTGGCAAAAATTAAAGAGATCAAACAAAGTCTGCCCATTGTATTGATCACTAAAAATGAAACAGAGAATTTGATGGACGAAGCGATCGGATCTCAAATCAGCGACTACCTTATTAAACCGGTGAATCCGAATCAGGTTTTGTTGAGTTTGAAGAAACTTATCGACAACAAGCGACTCGTTGCCGAGAAAACCACTACTGCCTATCAACAACAGTTTCGCAATTTGTTCATGGCTTTGAACAGCAATCCCGATCACAACGAGTGGATGGACATCTATAAAAAATTGGTGTACTGGGAATTGGAAATGGAGAAGAGCGATAGTCCTGAAATGCGTGAAGTATTGCAGAGCCAGAAAAGCGAAGCCAATACGGAGTTTTTCAAATTTGTAAGTAGAAATTATGCGAAATGGGTGAATCCAAAATCAGACGATGCACCTGTAATGAGCAATAACCTGTTGCAGTTTAAAGTGCTGCCTCATGTTGAGAAGGGAGTGCCCACCTTCTTTATACTGATCGACAATTTGCGATTTGACCAATGGAAAGCCATTCAACCGATCTTTTCTGAAAGTTTTCGCATTTTGGAAGAAGATACTTTTTACAGCATTCTTCCTACCGCCACCCAATATGCGCGCAATGCTATTTTTGCGGGGTTGATGCCCATCGAAATAGAAAAGCAATTCCCCAATTTGTGGAAGAACGATGAAGAGGAGGGAGGGAAGAACATGGCTGAGGAAGATTTCTTCAAGGCTCAATTGAAGCGACTTAAAAAAGACGATCTCAAAGTTTCGTATACCAAGATATTGAACAATCAGGCCGGTCAAGACCTCGTCAACAATATCCACAACTTAATGGGCAACGATTTGAACGTGATTGTGTACAATTTCGTTGACATGCTCAGTCATGCCCGCACTGAAATGGAAGTATTGAAAGAATTGGCCGGAGATGAAATGAGTTATCGCTCTGTAACCAAGAGTTGGTTTGAACATTCTCCTTTACACCAAGCCTTAAAAAAGATTGCAGATAAGAAGATCAATTTGATTTTAGCCACCGACCATGGAAGTGTGCGCGTGAAATCGCCCGCCAAAGTAATTGGCGACAAGCAAACCACCACCAATCTACGATACAAGCACGGCAGAAACTTGAACTACGAGCCCAAAGACGTATTGGCATTCCGCGATCCCAAAGAAGCGGGATTGCCGGTTCCAACGGTGAACTCTTCTTTCATCTTCGCTCGTGAAGACGGATTCTTATGCTATCCCAATAATTACAACTACTACGTGAACTACTACAAAAATACTTTCCAGCACGGAGGCGTGAGTTTGGAAGAAATGATTGTGCCGGTGATTAAAATGACATCGAAATAAGTTGTTGAGCCTAATCTATTCATTAATGCCGAAAGCGATTGATAAGTATACTAAGAAATGTTTTCAGATTTAAGTCTTTTCTGATCTAGGACTATAAAGGAAACTAAATCTTTATCGATTTTTTATGTAACTCTAAAGAGTTAGCAGCGTAATTAATTTTTATACCTACAATCAGTTTTAGTATTAATGTGCTGAATTTGCTTAGGGTGCAATTGCTAGTCGGGATATTTTTTTTATTCGTATATTGATATGGTTTATAAGTAATTACACTTATTTCAAAAAAATATTCATGTGAGCGTGTTCGTTATTCTGTTAGTAACTATAATTTTATGCTATTAAACCAAGTCTAATTGTCATGCGATCTTTCATCTTTGCGACAACAAATGTTGTCAATTCCTCTTTTCATAATACCAGAGAGTTTCGGAGCCGATCCACTCAACTATTCATTCCTGATATAATGTCGAAGAATTCTTTCTAACAAGTCAAATTTCATTTAATCTATTGTATTCCGTTTAACATGAAGAAGTTAAGACTGATTTTATATATAACAGTAACACTATTAGTTACATATAAAAGTTACTCTCAGAACAATCCATACAAAGAGGTTAACATTGCCTCTCCAACTGCAGCCTCATTGGGAAAGTATGCAGATTTTCCGGTAAACTCACACACTGGATTGCCGCAGGTATCGATTCCTATATACAGTATTAAATACGGATCAATTGGGCTTCCTATCAGCTTGAGTTATTTCGCTGGAGGATTGAAAGTGATGGAGCCTGCAAGCTGGGTTGGAGCAAATTGGTCATTGAATGCGGGCGGAGTTATTACTAGATCTGTTCAAGGTGCCCCTGATGAAAGGAATATCAGTAGCGCTACCGCACAAGATTATGGCCACCTTAGTAATAAAGGTTACAATAATTATTTGTGGGTGCCTGGGGCAACTCCATACAGTGGAGCTCCTGGCTATGCTTTTTCCCAAAGACAAGATTACCTTGAATTTGCTGAGGGACGCAAAGATGGCGAGCCGGATATTTTTTACTACAATTTTGCGGGAATTTCCGGTAAATTCTACTTTCATGATGACGGTTCTGTAATTACTGTTCCCAAACAGGACTTAGTGATCAAGTATGGGTATACCCCTGGTGTAGGCAAGAGCATCGATAGTTTCCTTGTAATAACTCCCGATGGAACCAAATATCAATTCGGTAGAACCTCCATCACAACAGATACGGATCCGGTAGAGAAGACGTTTCCATTCGACGGCGTAAACACGTATCAAGGGCAAGTGGTGTCTAGTTGGTATTTGAACAAAATTGAGTCTGCAGACGGGGTTTTTGCGATTAATTTAACGTATGCCCCTGAGAATTATTCCTATTATACGTACTCTGCATTTCCAGTTGATGCAAGTAGCTCTGGTACTAATGAATATAAAGTTTACAAAAATATAACGAATGGTGTTAGACTTTCTCAGGTTAGTTGGCCAAATGGAGTTGTGAACTTCAACGCCTCTAGCACTGCCAGACTTGACCTAAATGGGGACGCGATTTCTTTTGTAGACGATGCAAATACACAAGCAAAGGCTCTACAATCCATTACCATTTCAGATGGAAATTCAATGTGTAAATCTTTTAACTTCTCGTACGGTTATTTTCAAGACAATACCACCAATGTGCCATCGAATTTTGTCCCCGGGAATAATTCTAACCCAATAATAACAAAGGATAGGAATAGACTGAAATTGGAGACAGTGCAAGAATCATCTTGTGATAATTCAGTTGTGATTCCTGCCTATAGCTTTGAATATTTTACTGAGTTTGTCCCTCGGAGATTAAGTTTTGGAGTAGATCATTGGGGATTCATTAATGGGGCTAACTCAAATACAGGATTAGTTCCGACTTACACAGTGAATACATTCACACAAGTGAATGGTGCAAACAGGGACGCAGCATGGCCAGCCATGAGAGCCGGATCATTAAAAAGGATTAATTACCCTACGGGAGGATATACCGACTTCGACTTTGAAGCACACAAGACTTGGGTAAGTTATACAAAAGGAGAGTGGCAGTTTCGCTTTACACAAGCGGCCGGCGGAGACGCAAGTCCTAATTGGGTTGTAAGTACGAGGTCATTCACCGGAAATACTTACAAACTAACTTTTACCAACTCAAATGTTGGTACGCAGGCTTTTCTGAATGTATATCGGGTGTCTGATAATGTTCAAGTCAACGGATGGGTATTAGAAGCAGGTGCAAGCTTTACCACTAATTTGAATTATCCTGTGGGATCCTACAGAATTGAGATGAAAAAATTGACCAATACCAGTGGTTATCCAGCTATAGCCAACTTTGATGAATGGATCACTTCTGCCATCCAAAAAGATGAAACAGTAGGAGGACTTAGGATAAAGACAATTACACATTATGACGGTGTTTCAGTTGCAAATAATCAAGTAACGAACTACTCTTACTTTACCAATGGAAAAAGTACTGGTATATTATACAGCAGACCGACGTATGTTTATAAAATAAGAAATGATATATGGAGGGATGTCGGGTTTCAAGATGGACCCAATTGCGGCATGTATGGTTGTGTTGATTGTAACGGCTCTGCATTTGCCAAAAGTGGTGCTACGATCAGACCTCTTTCAACTACTCAAGGAAATCATATTGGCTACAATGAAGTTAAAGAAAGTAGAACAGGTGGCGGATATACAGTCTATCGTTATTATGGATCAGATTTATGGGACATAAATGTGTCTGATGTTGCAGTTCGTTCCATAACTACTAATGCGGGATGTGAACCCGGTGTAGTGAATTATCCTTTTGTACCTTATCCTTTTGAGTATAAACGTGGGGATTTGAAATATGTTGGTGTTTTTAATGAAAGCGGTCAGATTCTGAAGGAAACTGAGTATTATCATACGTATGTTGAGGATTCTATCAAAACACCGGCATTAATGGTGGCAATTTCACCAATTGCTCCAGTTAATGCAATGCTTCCTTCTTATTACAACTTAGTGACTTCTAAAAAAGTGCAAATGCAAGTTGTTGAAAAGGATTACGCTCCCGGTAGTTCTGCTAGTATGTTTAAAACGTCTAATACCTATTTCGAGAGTCCTTATCATACTATGGCTACGAGAACTTCAGCTACCTCTTCAAAGGGTGAAGTGCTTGAAAGTAGAATCAAATATTCGTTCGACTACAGGGTTGCTAATTGTGATACCATAAAAGATGGATGGAATGCTTATGCTACCTCTACTGCTGCTGCATTACTTCGCTACAACCAAAGAAAAGATACTTGTTCTACACACCTTTGTCGTTGGTGGGCATGGCAGGCTTATATTAAGGAGCTATCAGATTTGAGAATCACGTATGTAAATACTCGTAAAACAAAAATATCGAATGATAATAGTACCTACAATTCATGCATGTTGAACTGGAAAGATGCCACTGCAGATGCTTTGTTGAAGCCAGTTCTAGAGCTTAGAGCAAGAAATATGAATACTCCAATTGAGACTACTTCATGGAATGCAAATAATCTTATGAGTGCTAGTTTTGTTCAATACGGATATGCAATTTCTCCCAGTTCGATGCCTGTTCCTGCGAAAGTATTTTCTCTCCCGGTTAGCACAATTAGTCCAACATTTGTTACTTCAACAGTAAACACTAGTACAATGGTCAAAGATTCTCGTTATGAAGAAGAATCTAGTGCTAAGTTCGCCAATGGTAATCTAGTAGAAATTTTGCCGAAATCTGGCGTGCTAACGTCTTATATATGGGGATTAAACAACTCAGTGCCAATTGTAAAAGCATCAGGAGTATCTTACGCAAATCTGAAAACAGCTTATGATGCTGTGAGTGGAAACTTGAATACTTTGAGAAGCCAATCGCTACTCACCAATGCATTTGTAAATACCTACGAATACAATTCAATTCTTGGTCTTTTAAAAGAGACCAATCATAATTCAAGGAATCAAACTTATGAGTATGATGGTTTGTTCAGATTGCTTAGAATAAGGGATCACAATACCAATATTGTTAAGCAATATGAGTATAAGTTTCGTTTTGGGGTTTGTGCTCCACTGTGGCAAAATGAAGGCTCTGTGTATTGCGAAACATCCGGAGGATCCAATACGGGCAATCAGGTGCAATTGCAACGAGACATGAATCCTTGCAGCGCTAGTTATAATACAACTCGAACAGTAGTGGTAGCCTATAACACCACTTCCTGTCCTGTTTCACTTTGTAATTCAGGTAACTGCCTCGGGCCGGATAAAAAATGTATCAACGACGTGTGTAGTACCGGATGGAAAGTGTACACTGGGTCTACTTATGACTATTCTCGTGGGCTATATATCTGTACGTTTCACTATGAATGGTCTGATGGTTCATGGTCTCCCAATTATACAGAAGAGAGTGCCTCAGATTGTAGTTTTATCATGTAAAAATCAAACTGATATGAAAGTACTTATGTCATTTTTATTGGTGGTGTGTGCTTATGGCGTAAAAGGTCAAACGGCGGATTCAGCTGACTTGCTTGCGGAAAAAATTGCGAATAGAATGAGAGACTCCTTGGGTTTAACGGTTTCCATCAGGGACAGCATCTTTGTCATTAATAAACAAATCAACTCGGAAAAGAAGGAGAAAATGACAAGTAGTGGGGATTACGAAACTGTTCGAAAACAGATTCAGCAGATAGAAAATAAGAGAGACTCCTTATACCAAGCTGTCCTTCCTACGGAAAAATTTTTGTTATACAAACAAAAAAAGGCCTTGCTTATTCGAAATGACTAGGGATGTTATTTCAAAACCTTTATTCTCATTAACATGAAATATTGTTTTCTTTTGATAGTTGCTTTGATGCTCGAAGGTCAGATGATGGCCCAAGATTCGTCTGCAATTATTAGACAAGCAGATCTTGTAAACATCGAAAGAATGGGTGAGTCCGCAAATAGGTTTGTTAGCGACATAGAAAAAGCTGAGAAGCGTTATTTGAAAAAGATTCAAAGAATCGAGAATAAACTCCTAAAGAAGCTTTCCAAGATCGATAGTAGCAAAGCACAAATTATGAGGTCGAACAGTAGTCAGTTTTTTGGCACTGTTATGAGTCGCATTTCAAAGCCATCCAACTCCAATTATTTTGGGCGATTAGATACCCTGATCACCGGATTAGATTTTTTTGGCAAAGGTTCTAATGATTTGACGCACTTACAAAATGGTGCAAAGACACTATCTAATTCCCGAGCTAATCTAATTGAATTTAGAAATAAACTTAAAGAAGGTCGAGAGCTTTCGACTTTACTTAACGAACGAAAGGCATTTTTACGTGAGAAATTAAATGATGTTGATTTCGCAAAGTACTTAAAGAGCTATTCAAAGGAGCTCTACTATTTGAATGCAAGTGTTAACGAAGTCAAGCAAGTTTTTCAGGAGCCTCGAAAAGCGGAAGAAAAAATTTTGAAAGTTTTAAGTCAAACTCCTCAATTCAAAGAGTTTATGAGGGAGCACTCTGAACTGGCTTCACTATTTAGGATTCCTGACGACCCTTCAGATCCTAGTGGACTGAGTCTGTTGGCAGGACTGCAGACTAGATCTCAAGTTTCTGCTATGATTCAACAACAGATAGGAACAATGGATCTGCAAGCTATAAGGCAAAACTTGAATGGAGCCCAAGGTCAGTTAGAGCAGTTAAAGTCTAAACTTGCTAAAAATCCGGATGGATTAGAAGATTTACCGGATTTTAAACCAAATAATCAGAAGACGAAAAGTTTTTGGCGAAGAGTGGAGGTAGGTTCTAATGTGCAGTCAAATCGGGGTAATAGTTTTTTCCCGGTTACGAGTGATGTTGGCTTTAGTGCTGGATACAAGTTGAGTGATAAGAGTGTGGTTGGTCTTGGCTCAAGTTTCAAGCTTGGATGGGGTGAGGGCATTCGAAATATTCGATTGAGTTCGCAAGGACTAGCACTTAGATCCTTTTTGGATATTAAGTTGAAAGGTAGTTTTTGGGCTACCGGTGGGTTTGAACTGAATTATTGGGATAGGATCAACACCTTGAGTATTTTTTCTAATCTCAGTCCTTGGCAGAAGTCGGGTCTTGTGGGCGTGAGCAAGATAGTCTCTTTGAATTCGAAATTCTTTAAGAAAACAAAAGTTCAAGTGTTATGGGATTTTATTGGTAAAGCGAACTCGCCCAACTATCAGCCACTTGTTTTTAGATATTCTTACAATTTTAGGTAGATCAACAATAAAATTTAAATAAACCAATTCTTTTGAGCGATGCTTTTCAATTTTGATTTTAAACGTCTTTTGATATATTCTGCCGCTTTAGTTTTCTGCTTAGGTAGCTTTTTGGGACTGAAATCACAAACAACTTACAGTAGTTCAATTGAAGTAAATTATGTGCGTGTTTGGGAGGCTTCAGCTCCTGAAGCAAGTGCAAGCGTATTGCCAACGAGACCGCTTCGAGATGTTAAAATGTCAACTCAGTATTTTGATGGGTTAGGTCGTCCTTTACAAACGGTTATCAAGCAAGGTTCTTTGGAGACGGGCAGCGCTGCTGTTGATATGGTTGTTCCCAACCTTTACAATTCATTGGGACAAGAGGTGAATAGCTATCTTCCTTTTGCTGCTAATACCACCGGTGGAAATACATCTACCAATGACGGTGGTTTTAAATTGAATCCATTTCAGCAACAAGGAACTTTTATGAATGCCCAATATGCAGGACAGGGGGAGAGTTATTTTTACAGCCAAGTGAATATTGAAGCTTCTCCACTTGCAAGGGTCTTGAAAACATTGCCTCCGGGAATTAGTTGGGTGGGTTCAAATAGGGGGGTAACTAATGAGTATTCGTTTAATCAAGCTGAAGAGACCAATGTAAAAAAATGGTCGGTAAGCCAAACACCTGGCAGCATACCAACAGTAAATGGAGTTTATGCCGCAGGTGAGTTGTACCGAATGGGAACTATTGATGAGCATGGCAATACAGTATATCAATATAGTGATAAAAATGGCGCTGTTGTTTTAAAAAGTGTTCAGTTAGGAGCTGAATGGGCGCATACTTTCTATGTATACGACGAGTTTAACAGATTAAGAGCGGTGGTCCCTCCCAAAGCAGTTGCTGCTATCAATACAACCTGGGTGATAACAACACCTATTATGAACGAACTTTGCTTTCGCTATGAATATGATAAACGGGGTCGTTTGATTGTAAAGAAAGTTCCGGGAGCGGAAGAAGTTAGAATGGTGTATGACGCCAGAGATCGTTTGGTGATGACGCAAGATGGCAATATGCGAAGTGCAAACAAATGGTCCTATGTTGTTTATGACTCTTACAACCGACCAATTGAAACAGGTATTTTGGTTAATAGTAGTAGTCATACGGTTTTAATGGATGCGGCCTATAATAGCACTTCTTATCCTAATACAACAGGTGGAACGGTGTTGACGAAAACATTTTACGATAATTATTCATGGCTAGCTTCAAATGGAAATCCTTTCAGCTCATCTAGGTCGCTGAGTGATGATGGGTTGCTTCTTTCTGCCTCCAGTTCCTATCCGTATACACAATTTCCAAGTCAGTCTGCATTGACCAAGGGAATGCCTACAGGTTCAATGGTTAACGTTTTGGAAAGCACCCAGAACTTGTATACAATAAGCTACTATGATGAATATGGTCGGATGATACAGAGTCAGCAACAGACTATAAATAGTGGTGTAACAATTACTACTAATCAATATAGCTATGCGGGCCAAATGTTGGCAAACTATACAAGTACAAAGATTAGTAGTACTAGTGCAACTATTGGATGTTTGACGAAGTATGAATACGATGATTTAGGGCGAATGAGTTTAGTTAAAAAGCAAGCTCGTTCTTCAACAGGCTTGAACAGTGTAGAGAAAATATTGGTGCAGAGTGAGTTCGATAAGTTGGGGCAATTGAAGAAAAAAACATTGTCTCCTGGCTTTGGAACAAGTGGTCTAGAGTCCCTTCAATATGATTACAATGTTCGAGGTTGGTTACTAGGAGCGAATAGGAATTATACCAAAGATCAAAATAACACGAATTATTTTGGTTTTGATTTGGCTTATGACAAGATCACCGGTGTTTTGGTTGGAGCTCAGTCATATTCGGCGGCGCAGTATAACGGAAACATTGCGGGAATGACATGGAAGAGTAAAGGCGACGGTGAGAAAAGAAAATATGATTTTGCTTACGACGGAATGAACCGATTGCTTAAAGCAGATTTTACGCAGTATACAAATGGAACATTTAATAAAACGGCTGGATTCAATTTTGATGTTAAAATGGGTGATGGGGTGAATGCCAGCACTGCCTATGATTTGAATGGAAACATCTTGCGAATGCAGCAGTTTGGCTACAAGTTAGCAGGAAGTGCTCAGATTGATGATTTATCTTATATGTATCTGGCGAATAGTAATAAGTTGATAAAGGTAACCGATGCCTTTAATGATGCAGCAACAAAGCTAGGCGATTTTAAAGATGGCTCGAATACAACAAGTGACGATTATTCTTTTGACAATAATGGTAATACCATAACGGATCAAAATAAAGATATTACCAGCATTACTTATAACCTACTGAACCTGCCACAAGTTATAACAGTCAATAAGACTCCGACAGATATTACAAAAAACAATACTATAACCTATACGTATGATGCATCCGGCAACAAATTAAAAAAGGTTGTGGTGGATAAAACAGTGACACCCAACAAAACAACTACCACTTTATATGCTGCCGAACAAGTATACGAGAATGATGTGTTGCAATTGATTGGACACGAAGAAGGTCGAATCAGATTTGTGCCGGCGGATGGAGAAACGGCAGCAAGTTTTCAGTTCGATTACATGCTGAAAGATCATTTGGGTAACGTTCGGATGGTATTGACAGACGAGCAAAAGATTGAGGCCTATCCGGCTGCTACCATGGAAACAGCGACTAGTACGGCAGAGAATCTATTATATGCTAATATTAATACTACGAGGTCAACAAAGCCCGCAGGTTATCCGGCAGACAGTTATTCTAGTCCTAATACATACGCTGCTAAAACCAGTGGAAGTGGTAATAAATTAGGTCCGGCCATCATTTTAAAGGTAATGGCAGGGGACAAGTTTAATGTAAGAGTAAGTAGTTGGTACAAAACAGGGGGAGCCAGTCCACAAACACCCACGAGTGCCTTAAGTGACTTAGTAAGCGCATTAACCAACTCTTTTGCTTCGATGGCCTCGTCTAAAGGCGGCCCAACCGCAACTGAATTTACGAGCAGCGGTCTTCCATCAAATGTTGCCAATAGCTTTTTGAATAGCCAAACCACTCTTGCCGGACGTCCAAAAGCTTATTTGAACTGGATACTGGTTGACGAGCAGTTCAAGTTTGTAAGTGGCAATCCGGATATTGTAGGAGCGAATGAAACCTTCAAGGTTCACCAGTTTACAGATTTGCCGGTGAGCAAGAATGGCTATTTGTACGTATATGTAAGCAATGAAACACCAAATATTGACGTATATTTTGATAATTTACAAGTAACTTTAACAAAGGGTCAAATACTGGAGGCGACGCACTATTATCCGTTTGGGCTAACTATGAGTGGGATTTCCTCTAAAGCAGTAGTAAGCTTAAATAACAAATATGGGTTTAATGGGAAGGAAAAACAGGAGAAAGAGTTTTCAGATGGAAATGGTTTAGAGCTTTATGACTTCCATGCAAGAAACTATAATCCTCAAATAGGGCGTTGGCATAACCTTGACCCATTGTCGGATTAGACTCCCTCCATATCTCCCTTTGTATTCGTGATGAACAATCCAATAATGTTGGTAGATCCAGACGGAAGGAAAATTAGTGGGGATACAGCAATGGTTGATAAACTAGAAAATGCCGCGGGTAGTATTATTAAAAGCGAAGAAGCTAGACAGGTGCGTTTGCAAAAAAGGATTGATAAGAGAATAGCAAAAGGCAAAAGTACTGACAAGCTAGAAGCAAAAATGTCTGATTCAAAAGCAAGAGTTGATGAAATTAAAGGATTGCTTTCTGACATATCAAATCTTAGAAAGTCAACTCAAGAGTATCATATCAATAGCAATTGGACGCCTACCGGTGTTAGTGGTATTGATGGGGAAACAGTCTATAACCCTCAAACTGGAGCTATCGATGTAAATATAACTGCTTCTTACGGTATTGCTGGTTTGGCGCATGAGTTAACACATGCTTTCCAATTCGATCAAGGACTAACTGATTTTAATTTAGATGGCATAAACAGGGGCTATCTTCATGACATTACTGATGAGCAAGCAGCGTATCGAAGGCAGTTTGCAATAAATGGAGGAATAAAGGGTAAAAGTAGTAGGTCTCAAATAGCTGATAGTTGTGTTAGAGGTCTGAGTACACAACATACATATCTTCCAGCTTTTCATATGAATAAGAAAGCACCTCTACAAAAACTTTTTATGTTTCACGGAACGATTAATCTAAAACTAACATATTATCCAAGTTTTGGACATGCAATTAAGTCTTATCAAGATGCTAAAAAATATTCTTTTTAAGTTTAACATAAAGGTAGATGAAACAAATAGTCATTTTGCTTTTTACATTTCTCTTGCTGTCATGTACTAATAAGCTGTTTATGGGATCTTATTTTGAGGATAAGTGCTATGAAAGTTTAAGGGGGCATCTTTTTGATGGTAATAGAATTTGTTTTCAAACGGATGGGAAATTTAAATATATCGGACATGGGCCTTCCGTTTTTGTATCCGAAGGGATTTGGAAGTTCGAAAAGTCGACTAATGAGATTGAACTAATCTCTCTTAATACAAATAACTTTATAAATAGAATAGATACAATGTGGATAGACTTGACGGGGAAAAGAATTGAAGTTAAGGGTAGCAATAAACTATTATTTGAAAATGTATCGTATAAGTTAAAGTAGATAAGTAAATAGATGGTGAGGTCAAAAGAGCGATGTCTATATTTGGGAGTATCAAATATGTTTAATTAGATAAGTATTATATAATTTCCAGCTTGTAGATTCCAGTGATGCTAAGTAATATGGAATGCAGTTGTAGGAGTACAAATTAGAAAGTAGTATTTCTTCCGATG
>DGDD01000030.1 GCA_002385265.1 Chitinophagaceae bacterium UBA3961 | reverse complement strand
CAAATTGAATGTCTAGTTGCTGAACGCCTTGAAAGTACCCTCCGGAAACTTGTCCGGAGTAACGACCTTCCGGAATGAAGTTCTGTTTCTCATCTTTCGAACAAGAAACAAAAAAAGCCACAAAACAGATAATTAGAAACTGTTTCATGGCTTTAAAACGTTTTGTCAAATCCTGAAATTGCCCTTGAATACAGTTGGGCTGCTAGTAATTTTTTTCCAATCTGTATTCGTCTTGAAAATCAGGCCCTAGGTTGCGTTCTATCACTAAAGAATCTTTTATAAACCGAAATCTAAAACGACCCTGAAGTAAGTGCTTATTCTCAAGACCTGTAGGCCATTTTGATTCGTTTGTGAACACAATTGAGTCTTCGCCATGAAATAGATACCGTCCCTGACCCATTTTTGGGAAATCGCCGGAATCCGGATTTCCGGTCCAAGTATTATCATATAACCCAATTGTTACATATGTGGTAGAACGTTGCCCATTCTCCATTTTTTGATAGTAGCCCTTATAAGTTCCTTGTTTTAATTTGCGAGTGACCGTTTTTTCGCAAGAACTGTTTAAAAAAAAGAGAAAAATTGCAAGCAAGGTAAAATTATTCATGGGTGTCAATCATTTGAATTTGAAAACTAATTCCGCTGAAATCAGCGGTGGACGAGGCTTTCAACAACAAAATTAACGAGAAGTTCTATTGCTTATTTGCAACACTTAGCGAATCAGGAAGTTTTAATCGTAACTTAATTTTTGCGAGAAGAAACCGGAATAACCAACTTTAGCGCAGACCAAACTTCAGAAACAGCGCAAACTTTAATATCTACTAGGCCAATACTTAACGCGAGTTTTCGAATTTCATCTTCAGTAATATCTGTTTTTACACCGCTCGATTTCTTTGGCCATGAAACCCAGATCATTCCGTTCTGTGTAATTCTTTCTTTTAGCGAGGGAAGCTTTTTATAAAGAGAGGAGAGAGTGGTTTCAAAATAATGAATAAGATTCAGGTCTTTACCTTTTTGAAAAAATCCAACTGTATCGGGATGTCCTTCAATCCACTCAAAATAATGTTCAGGAGTATTCACCACCAATACCCTAAACTCGGATTGATAGCCCAACTTCTTAAACAAAGGAGTGGATGAATATCCTGCCATAACTTCTATTTACGATAGTATACAATTGCTCTAATAATGAGTACAACTCCACTTACAATAAGCCCCCAAAGTACCAAGTAACCTCCACTCCAGGTAGAGAAATACGAAAGCAAGGTGCACGCAATTCCGGCTCCCATTACAAAAACACCCGCTATCAGCGTTCTCCAAAACTGCTTCCGATCCCATTTTTCATTCTGAATGTTTTGGATCAACTGCTGCCTATAATAGGGCTCTAAATTATAGGAGGAAAGCTTTTGTTCAATTTCTTCATTGGTCAAACCGTCTTCAATGCCCTTTCGCACGATGTGGTGGAGTTCTTCTATTTTCCTGTTGACAGTATCCATGTTTTTAGATTCAATTGTTGAATCAATGCAAAATAAAATGAAGATATTTAAATTTACTCGAATTGGGAGAGTGAGAAAACGAGAAGAATTCTAAGATAGAGTTGGCTGCTTTTTAAACCACAGATTCCTCAGATTTGTAAATACAATTAACACAGATTAAAGTATGAAACTAAAAAAGTTCGCTTGTTCTGTAAGCATTAATTTGGCACCTGTGGTCAAAAGAGGAAGTTTGCTATAGCCACTCTTTGTGTACCTTCTTTTACTTCAAAAACCTTTGCGAATCACAAGCAGCGAAGCTGCGAAGAACTTAATAACTCAAAACTTAAAACTTTATCTGAAGGAACAGGCCACCGACAAACCAAACGAAAAAGGTCGGTATGCTTTTGTATCCGATCTTAATTCGTATTTCTCTTCACTGTAAGAAGAGATAGCAGTTTGGAAAAAAGGGATAATTGAAAAATTGACTTTATTGGTAGATGGAAATTCAAACACTAATTGAGTTCTACTACTAAATGCTAATTTCCTGTAGATGGCAGCCGCATTAATTGGTAACTCAGAAACCAAGGCTTGTGATATTAAGAAAGAGCCCTCACGGTGCTTCAATACCGTCCATTCTGCACCTACAGGTACCGACAAGTAAGAAGCAATAGCTTTTTTCTTGAAAGATTGTAATGGGTCGTAAGAAATGTCAAAACCGGATACTTCCGTTCCTTTACGATTAAATCCAAGTCCAAGAAATGGTGCCACTGCGCTTTGTTTAGAAGGGAATTTCACAGAGGTCATGATATCCGGTAAGATCAATGCCTTTTGACCGGTAATGGTAACGGTAGCCGCCTCATTTGAATAAAAGGGCTCGCTGTACAAACTCGTCTGTTGAACACCAAGCGCTATCCGAAATTCCGGCTTAACAGATTGAGCAGCAACTGTTAAGAATGGAAGTAGAAAAAAGGCAAAAGCAGTAATGTGTTTCATGGCAGTTCTTTGTCTATTATTTAGACAATACTTGATCCTGATTTGCTGCTCATTCCATCTTATCTACTATTGCAATTTTCTTTTGTATCTGCCATCGATGTCCAAACGGATCTTGAAATTCTCCTTGGCGATAACCGTAATCGTAGTCAGTACTTGGAGAAATTATGGTGGCTCCTGCCAGAACCGCTTGCGCTATTACAGCGGGAACATCTTCTACGAACAACCCTATAATTACAGATGTTGAATTTGTATGAAGCGGACTATGAAAAGCATCACTCATTATTTCGTGAACATGAAAAATACCTTCTCCCAGTTCAAACTCGGCTACATGAACAGAGCCATCATCATTACAAAACCTGAATATCTCTTTCGCATTTAACCCTTTCTCATAAAAACTTATATCGGTGGTACCCTTAGGTATTTTTAACTGCGGAGCAAAAAAGGCATGCATTGCTATTATTTTTTAAAGATGAACTGAGCGATTGTCTCTGCTAGCTTTGGGTTGATAGGAAGTTTGAAATCGCCATATGTTTTTAGGTTGGCGGCTCGGTCACCCACAACATCTCTAAAAATATGGTTCATATTTTCTATCAGTACTAATTGAGAGGAAGGATTGGCTTCATGCAATCGGTTTGCATCTGCAACACTTACTTGTATATCGTTAGTGCCTTGAATTATTAAAATAGGAACTTTTAATTTCTTGATCAATTCTTGAGGTTCGTATTTAAACCAAGAAATCATATAAGGTTGAACACTTGGTCTGAACAGCGAATACAAGAATGGCTTTACACTGTCTACCGTTTTACCGGCTTTCAAACTATCCAAAATTGCATACGAGGGATTCCTCACCATTGGTGGTTGAGCCGCTAATTGTTCTTTGAGTGTTTTATCTGCCGATTGACCAACACCTGCAACAGAAATGTACTTATCGGCTTTGGGAGCTGCAATCATTCCAATCAAAGAACCTTCGCTGTGTCCTACAATTGTAATGGAATTAAATTCGGAATGGGTTTTCAAGAGTCTTATCCAATCAATGGCGTCTTGAACATAGTCTTCAAAGCGCAGGTCTTGTTCCTTTTTGCCTGCTGCAAAACTAGCAGCCACTCCTCGTTTATCGTATCGAACACTGGCGATTCCTTTCTCGGCTAACTGATGCGCAAGCATTTTGGTTCCCTCCGATTTCATCATGCCGCTATTGCCATCTCTGTCAGTAGGCCCGCTTCCTGCAATGAATAAAATCACGGGGCCTTTTTTAAATTCCTTTGGAACCGTTAGCGTTCCTTTGATGACTCCGGTTGCGGTAGGTAACTCAATATCAGACTCATGGAATAAGCTATCCTGCGCAAAAATGCAGTTACAATAAAGTAAACAAATGAGTACGATCCAGCTTTTCATATAGCATTATTCAAATTAAGTTTTGCGCAGCTTCGCTGCTTGGAATTCGCAAAGGTGAAGAAGGGATAGAAGTTGCACAAAGAGAGGCCGTAGCAAACTTCTTCTTTTGACCACAGATAACATGAATTAAAACAGATTCCCACAGATTAGAACCCGAATGTTAATCAACCTAACTGCGATCAGGATGTACAGGATAATTTCTTAAACTCCACATTCCCCCTGTTTTCCCCCTTCTTCTTTCTCCGCACTCTTCCTCGTTCCTCGCTTCCTCTCATCCTCGCTCCTGTATTACCCCCTGTTCCTCCCCCTGTTCTTTCTTGATCTCACCGGCTGTTCAATTATTAATTATTAATTTCTTTTAATCGCAGCGGCGCAGCGCTCGCAGCGGAAACGCAGCGCTGGCAGGCTCTCAGTATTTCCTCCCTCCTCCCTCCTCCTTCCTCCCTCCTTCTTCGTTTCCTCTAATCCTCGCTCCCGTGCTCCGGCTGTTCCATTATTAATTATTACTTATTAATTATTAATTAACCCAACGCCTTCACATAATACTCCATCTCAGCCATGGTTCCGATTGAAATTCTCGTCCACTTTCCATTTTGTTCAAAAATTTCGCGGCCCATGATCTTGTTTTGCTCCAAAACTTTATAATAATCTTTCTTATAACCTTCAAGAGAGAAATACAAGAAGTTGGTGTAAGAAGGAATGACCTTCAAACCAATTGCAGTTAAAGAATTGTAAGTGAATGTTCTCGCTTTTTCATTCAATGCTACATAGTCTTTTACAAATGTTGGATCAGTTAGCGCCGCTAATCCTGCCGCTACTGTTGCTATACTATTGTTGCCGTTTGGCCACGATTGTACACCAGACAGAGCTTTGATCGTGTCTTTATGTGCAATGGCATATCCTAAACGAGCACCTGCCATACCGTATACTTTCGAGAAGGTTTTAGCAACGATGATGTTTTTATTACTATTGATCCAACCCACAAAAGATTTTTCATTAGTGAATTCGATATAAGCTTCATCGATCAACACCATAGCAGTCTTGGAGGCTTCCGTGATGAACGCTTCTAAATCGGCTCTTGTATTGAGCGTTCCAGTTGGATTATTGGGATTGCACAAATACACCAATTTGGTATCCGGTGTCATGGCTTTCAACATTGCGGGAAGATCCAATTTTTTATCAGCAGTCAGTGGAACCTTGATGCGTTTTAATCCAAGGCGCTCGGCGGTTTCTGTCCAGAATCCAAAAGTTGGATCGCCCAATACCAATGAACCTTTACTAAGTGCTGCATAACGACCCGTTACGTCCAATATCTCGGTAGAGCCCGCGCCCAAGAGAACATTCTCTGCTGCTACACTTTGCGCTTCGGCTATTTTTTCGACTAAAGTTTTTGCTTGAGGCAAATTATAACGATTGGAAACAACAGCATTTTTGATCAATGCTTCACGTGCTTTTGGACCGGGACCAAAAGGATTCTCATTGGCATTCAAACGAACGGGAAAATTGAGAAGGGAGTCGTCGAGTATTCGATGTTTTTCAAATGGGGCAGCAACCGATTCCAATTGAGTGAGGCCAATACCGGCAATGCCCAGACCAAGTTGTTTGAGCCATGAACGTCTGTTCGATTCCATAATAGCTAGATTTTAGTGTTGAAAGAATAGAATGGAAAGCACTCGCAGAAAGGGAAGTTAAGAAAATTCGGAACAGTAGGGAAATTTAAAATAAGCGGGTGTTTGTTCACCGCAAAGTTCGCAGAGAGCGCTAAGGAGTCGCGAAGTGATTTTCATTTTCTCTAATTTTTTCACCGCAGCGAATCCCCGTGCCTCTACACCTTCGTGGTTCTGTCTTTCTTCCCCCTTCTTTCTCTGTATTTCCTCGCTCCACGTTTCCTCTTATCCTCGTTCCTGTACTCCGCTGTTCATTATTAATTATTACTTCTTAATTATTAATTTCTTTTCACCGCAGCGGCGCAGCGAACGCAACGGTAACGCAGCGAATCCCCGTGCCTCCGAGCCTCCGTGGTTCTGTATTCCGGCTGTTCCATTATTAATTATTAATTCTTAATTATTAATTATCCCCCCTGTTCCTCCTCCTGTTCTTTCTTTTCCTTCCTCCCTCTTTTATTCTCAATGGAACTTTTAGCCTCACGAAAAAGAAGTAAGATTCAAACATACCATGCAATTGTTTCGTAACATTGGGTTATGAAACAATTGCGTATTATTTGCATCCAACATGTTTCGTTTGAAGGCCCTGGTACTATAGCGTTGTGGGCACAAATAAATGGCCATTCTTTCCAAACCATGCTTGCGAGTACCATCAAGGAATGGCCATCATTACATTCATTTGATTGGCTGATAGTGATGGGTGGACCCATGGCCGTATACGAAGAAGAACAACTTCCGTGGATGAAAGCTGAAAAAGCATTCATTCGTGCAGCAATTGATGCAGAGAAATTACTTCTAGGAATTTGCTTGGGTTCTCAACTGATTGCTTCGGCATTAGGAGCGAAGGTATACCCCCATCATACCAAAGAAATTGGCTGGTTTTCCGTAAATATCAATAGTGAAGAAATCAACAATCCTTTCGCTCATTTTACATATCAAGTTCCATTTTTCCATTGGCATGGCGACACCTTCGACTTGCCAACCAACGCCAAACTGCTGGCAAGTACAGAACAATGCAAACATCAAGCTTTCTCTATGGGAAGCTCTATTCTCGGCATTCAATTTCATCCGGAGGTAGACTCGGCTTTAGTTGCAGCCATGGTAGCACACGGTTTGGATGAATTAAAAGAAGATAAGTTTGTGCAATCATCGCATCAGATATTGGCATTTGCTGATTCGTATGCTACGATACGCCAAGAGTTTTTTATTTTACTTGACGAATTTTCGAAACAGTAAAACGAACAAGATTAACAACCTTATTTGATAGCATTTCGATTGCAAATGATTGATTTACAAATTCATTGAAATTTAGCTTTGTAAAATACAATCATCGTTATTGCGTTATAGAATAAATATCAAAAACATAAATTATCTTTACAGCATAGATGAAGTCTAAAATTATCATATCATCAGCTGATAAAAAAGCAACTGAAATGCTGAAAACGCTCAAGGAGCGTAAATCTCTCATGCAGAAGCATTTTGCACAGCCAGAAAATAAACTAACTACACTTAGAGTTAAGTTCAATAAAAAATCTAGTATGTAATTTATAGTTAGTTGAAACATTACCCGTTCGACTTTAAACAAGAAGCGAACATTATTGTTGCAACATTCACTACAGTAACAAACACTCAGTACAGGGTTTACTTCTACCCTTGCCAAGAATATTTTACAAACATCAATACAGATTCAAATCTGTACCGGTCTTGCTATTTTTTCGGTTTTACTAAACTCTCTCCTAATGAGAGGAAAATAGAACCAATTGATCTAAAAGTCAGAAACACCATACTGAGCATAATACATCAATTTTTTAGTATACGCGGCCAAGATCATTACTTGCTCTTTTTCTGTGGTAATGACGATAATAAGAACCTCAAAAGAGCAAAATGCTTTGATCTCTGGTATAGAAGATCAGATTTTTACAATTTGTTTGTTAAGTTAGACGAAGAGATTGTATATTATGATGAACAAGTGAATACTAAAAATTATGAGGACCTGAGCCTAATTCTTCCAATAAACAACCCGCAAAATGAACGGATACAAGAAGAATTTCTAACCTTCAAATCACAACTTTTCCAAAATAAATAAGTTACATTTCATACATGAATCTAGAACACGTTGCGATATGGACCTCCAATTTAGAACGGTTAAAAGAATACTATTCAACCTATTTTGGTGCTGTTCCTAATGAAAAATACCGCAATGAAACAAAACAATTCGAGAGTTATTTTCTAAGCTTTGATTCGGGTGCACGTCTTGAAATCATGTACAGACCGGATATTCCGCCTAACTTAAACGATACAGCATCATTGCAACATTTAGGAATCATTCACTTGGCCTTTTGTATAGGAACAAAGGATCAAGTGAATGCGAAAGCTATCGAGCTAAAAGCGGCAGGCTTTCCTATATTAGATGGACCAAGAACCACAGGCGATGGCTATTATGAGTTCGTTACCTTGGATCCCGACGGCAATAGAATTGAAGTAACGGCTGAGTAAAATCACACACCTTTTATCACAAGATCAATCGCAGTATCAATCATATTTCTTAGCTTGGGGTACACAAAGCAAGCAATATGAAAAAACAGTCTTCACGTCGCCAGTTCCTTGGAACAGGCGCATTACTTCTCGGCGGTACCGTATTGGGAGCCAATAAGCTCTTTGCGGGCCCCACTATTATTACCGATTTAAAGTCGAAAGCCTCCTTGATCAATGGAGTTCAAATTGGACTGATCACTTATTCATTTCGTGATCTCCCCGATCAAAGCGCCGAAGCTATGTTAAGTTATATCAAAGAAACGGGCATTACCGCTATTGAATTAATGGGCGATCCTGCAGAATCTTTTGCGGGAGCACCAAAGAATCCGGTCGATTTTAAAGCGGCTTTCCCATTACTGGTAAAAAGATACCGTAAAGAAGAAATGAACGACGACGAGAAAAAGCAACTCGCTGAAATTGATGCGAAAATGAAAGAGCACAAAGCTGCTATGAATCAATGGCGCTTAACCGCTCCCATGAATAAATTCAGCGAAATGAAAAAAATGTACGAAGCTGCCGGAGTAAAAATCTACGCTTTCAAACCGGATGTGTTTGGAATGGATGCTACCGACGCAGAAATTGAATACGGAATGAAGGCTGCTAAATTATTAGGTGCTTCTCATGTTACACTCGAACATCCTTCGAATGATGCACATACCCTTCGCTTGGGAAAATTGGGTGAAAAAATTGGAATGAAAGTGGGTTACCATGGTCACGAACAAGAAACACCTACACTTTGGGATACTGCTATCAATCAGTCGAAATCAAACGGATTGAACCTCGACTTCGGGCATTATATTGCTGCCGGAAATAAAAACCCGCTGGATATTTTACGTGCCAAACATGATCATATTTACAGTATGCACACGAAAGACCGTCAAACACCCGAACATGGAAAAGGCAATTTAGTTTGGGGAAGCGGCGACACACCAATTGTGGAAGCATTGCAACTCATCAGAGATCAGAAATACAAATTTCCCGCAACCATTGAATTGGAATACCAAGTACCGCAAGGTTCAACTCCAATTGCGGAAGTGAAGAAGTGTTTGGAATATTGTAAGAAAGCGCTGGCATAGGAAGGAGGAGCGAGGATAGAAGAAAGAGGAATTGATACCGCGATCCTCCATCTTCCATCCTCCCTCTTCCCTCTTTATTTAAAATGGACAACTACGCCCTCTTTATCATCCTCGCCATGATCGCTGAGATCATCGGAACGGTATCCGGCTTCGGATCGTCGATTCTCTTCGTGCCCATTGCATCCTTGTTTTTTGACTTTAAAACCGTATTGGGTATTACCGCTGTGTTTCATGTGTTCAGTAACTTATCGAAGATCTTTTTGTTCAAGAAAGGCATTGATAAAAATATTGCCCTGAAACTAGGAATACCGGCAGTGATCTTTGTGATCATTGGAGCCTACCTCACTACTATAATTCCTACAAAAGAAATTGAAATCATCATGAATATTACACTGATCGCTCTATCAGTGTACCTTCTACTAAATACCCAAAAACAAATAAAACGCTCGAATGCCAACTTGTATTGGAGCGGTGTGGGATCGGGATTGTTAGCAGGGCTTATAGGAACCGGAGGCGCCATAAGAGGACTGACTTTAGCGGCATTTGGACTCCCCAAAGATATTTTTATCGCCACTTCTGCTTTAATAGACTTGGGCGTAGATGCGAGCAGAGCTGTGGTATACGTTTCAAATGGATATTTTGCCAAACAATACATTGTATTGATACCGGCATTGATTGGAGTGAGCTTGGTAGGGAGTTATCTAGGGAAACTGATCTTGCAACAAACCTCCGAAAAACTCTTTCGATATATCGTATTGGCACTGATTATCATTACAACCATTGTGCAAGTAAGTACATATTTCTATAAGAACTAGACATGATTTGCTTGGGGTTATTAAATGAGTTTGATGTAATCAATGAGAAGAAAGTTTCGCTCGAAACAGTTCTGCTATTAAACTAATAATGTGGCTACAATTATTGCATTTTCTAAAGTACCATTCGTCCATCGCTGCCGAAAACGATGTTCGAAGCCATTTCGAGCATGCTTCGAAAGGCCACAGGCCTGTAGAAGGGTGCGAGAAATCTGGGTTCTTTAACCCCAAGCCCGTCATCCCGATCGAGCGAGGCTGCGAAGCAGTAGCAGCGAGAGAGGGACCTCAAAACGGGTTGTTAGAGAAGAGGCGCCTTTGAAAATATTTTTTTCACTAAACTCATTGGTGAGTTTTTGAGTTATTAAGTTTTGGGGCTTCGCACAAGACACAGGTTTGAATTGGTGTTTTTGCATTGTTGCGTGAACATTAGATCCACGCGACTCTAGTGCGATAACTCAAGAACTTTAAAAACTCAACAACTCAATTACTTAAAACTTAATAGCATGAGGCGCCAATGCTTCGAAATCGGATTATTTCTATAAAACACGCTTTGAGGTTCCTCTCTCCTTCGTTTGCTTTGCAAACTCAGTCGTTCGGAATGACGCCGTATTTTTTATTAAACATTCGATATTTTTCGTGGCCCCCACATCGGCCCTTCGATAATCCCTTCGGGATACTCAGGGACCTCGTGGGACCCACTCAAAATATCGGTTGGAGGATACGCTTGGCTAAAAGATGATACTGTTATGTAGTGCTATCGCTCATTAACTAGTTTGCTATAAAATGCTTAAGGCCCTTCATTTCAATACCACAATTCCCAATCTCCAATTCTTCCCACTAAACCTCGTTATTATATTCTAACACTTGCAACACATACCCTTTCTTCGGTATACTATTAATTTTCACCTTAGGATCTAGTTCCAGCTTTTTCCTCAATCGGGAAATGAATACGTCAAGACTGCGTCCAACAATCACACCTTCATCTTCCCATATTTCTTTTTGGAGTCGATTGCGATCTACCAATTCATTCAAATGCCGAGCAAGAATACTCAATACCCTGGCTTCTTTTTCAGTCAGTTCTATAGTACTTTCATTGATTTGCAACTGTGCTTTGCCGATTTCAAAAGTATAATTACCTATAGCAATTTCAGTTCCTTTGGTTTCGTCTGGTGCAGCATTATCCTCCGGTTGATCTTTGTTTGAAGAAGTGCTTTGTTCGTTCACTTCTAGCTCGTTATAAATGGGGGCTGTAGTACTAGCACTCTCTTTGATCTGCTCTGAAGACGGTATTTTGACCTCCTGTTCTTGCTTCGAAGCGCTCGCAGTTTTTCGTACTAATAACCAAATGCCAAGGGCCCCTACCAATACGACTAAAAAAGGCACCCATTGAGTCTTTTTTTCTTCAAATTGAAGTGTAATGAGGTATTTTCTTGAAGGTTGTTCGCGACCCGTACAAGGGATGATATCGTTTTGCTTGTTTTCGAAAATGGCATACCCAAACACTACTTTTTGGGAAGCTTCTTCTACTACATTCACAACATAGTTGCCCGGTAAATGATTCTCCCGAATTACTTGATCAATGGTTTTCACCAATGAATCGGGGGTAAATGAGAAACTGGTTTGAAAAGGAATTTCAAATTTGCCGTCCTCGAGTTTGCTGACACTGAGAATTCTTGTGGTACTGTCACCGGCACTACGAAGCACTTTGTGCGCAATTTGGCGCATTATAATCAAGTCTTTTGCTTCGTCAAATTCCGATCCCTTACCCTCCTTGGATGCAAAGCCCAAAAGAGCTAACAAAATTACGATGGTGCTGATGACAAGGGGCCTTTTCCAATTCATGCTTAAAATTACGCCCAACAATTTGTAAAGTGCTGATGTAAAGAAGAATTTACACCGTTTTACAGGGGAATTTACACAGCTTTTACCCTTACTGATGGATCCCTAACGTATTTTCGAAATCTAAATGAATGTCATGAAACACTTTATTGCTCTTTTGATGATAGGTCTTACTTGTGCTTGCAATGGCCAAGACAGTTCAAAAACAAGCTCAACTGCCATGGATAAGGATCTACCCGCAGTAGCATTTTCACAAGTACATGTACCATCAAAATCGGCGCTTTGGTTCGATAATATTCTCGATCAAAAGTGGAAAAAACCAACCGACCCAAGGCAAGTGAGCAAATACATTCGAACCATTTTTCAGGACAAAACCGGATCTTTTTGGCTAGGAACGAATAGCGATGGGGTGGTAAAAATGAGAGGCAATGAATTTGAATACTTCTCTTTAGAAAGAGGACTCAGTGGTTCTACGGTTCGAGCCATTTGGGAAGACAGTAACCAGGCCATGTGGTTTGCCACCAACAATGGAATCACGAAGTACATTAAGCATAGTTACACGCGCTTCAGTGCCAACTTGGGACCCGCCTACGATGAAATATGGAGTATGAAGGTTGACCGCAAGGGAATCTTCTGGCTAGGTACAGCCGGTGGTGTTTTGAAATTTGACGGAACGAAATTCACCAAATTCGAATTACCATTAGCAAAATCGACCGTTCAACCACTTGTCAGCAGGAATTTGGTTTGGTCTATTATGGAAGATCAGGATGGAGCTATCTGGTTTGGAACCGACGGATCGGGGGCTTACAAGTATGATGGGAACACGATTCAACATATTGGAAAAGAAGAAGGGCTGGCCTCTGATAGGGTAACCAATATTGTTCAAGATCGCAAGGGAGCAATTTGGTTCGCTTCGGAAGATGCAGGTGTCACAAACTATAGCCATGGAAAGTACACTCGTATTGGTGTGGAACAGGGGCTTTGTCATTCTTCAATTTGGAGCATCTATGAAGACCGATCCGGTAACCTGTGGTTTACTAGTTTAGGTGGTGGCGTTAGTAAATACAATGGAACCAGCTTCACGAATTACAAAGAAACCAAAGGAGTTACCAAAAACCATGTGCAGTCGATTTTAGAAGATGCCAATGGAAACATCTGGTTGGGCTTTTCAGGAGGCTTGTTTCGATTAGACAATGGGGTAATTGTAAATATTCGAAGAATGGAAGGTTGCTAAGCAAAGCTGTTGACGAATAACGATCATGAATAAATTCCCTTGCGATTATGACCAAGAGGGCAGCAATAGATCATTCATTCACGCAACTTTCCCTGAGAAATACTGCAGGAATATCAAAACGATACCTAAAACCACCGACCACTTGATTCTTAGGTTGTTATAGGTATAGAATGCGTGAAACCAAAACAGCAGATAAACGGAAAAGATTCCCGCGCAGAGTAATTGATACTTGGCATATACTTGCGGCGTGGAATAGTACCAAGGATTATCGGCTATTTGACCCCAAGGATAAGCAGTAATGCCACCATCGATACCCACATGAAACCACTCTCGGTAAAACCCGACGGTGAGTACCCCACAAAACAAGGCTAGAAAAATAGAGATGATTCGAATTGCAACCAAGTAAGAGAAATTTGTTCCTACAAGGTAGTCAATTATTCAAAACTGCTGCCCGGAACGATAAAAATATCATAGCCGGTTCCATTGATAGACTTCGTGATCAAAACAGAAAGTTGTTTCATTCCTTCAGGTGCAGTTTCTTTAGAAATAAAAACGGCGGATTGAAGCTCATCGGCTTCTTTCTCTCTGCTGGTGATTTCACAGTAGTCGCCAAAATGCTCTACCAAAGCTTTATAAAATTCTTGTGCTTCTGCGGCAGTTTCTACACTCATCTGCCAGTTCAAACCAATGATCTTTTCCTTTTTATTAAAAGACGCAACAGACAATTCAATTTTACCTGCCGTGGCTTTGATCGTTGAAATGGGGTCTTCTTTCATTTTGAACTCATAGGTAACCGAAGTAGCTTCCGGATCATTCATCGCTACCGTTGCCTCCAAACTTCTTTTTACCACCGGTTGTTCATACCAAAGCAGGGGATGTTTTTTGAAGTCGCCAACAAAAGTTGGAGACGCGTAATTCATTTGAATACCAAAAAAGAGTTGATTTAGAGCGTCTTGATAGCTCTTGGGTTTCGAAGTGAAAGAAGAAAAGATCACAATACTCAAAAGCAGCAGGATTCGATTCATTTGATAGGATTGATTTTAAGTGTAGCACAAAAATAAGGTTCTGCGAAGAGAACACAAAGTGTTACAAATATTTGATCACCATGTACACCGCTACCATTGCCAAAAAAACGGCGTAAATCTTTTTAAAAGTTTTCACTTCTAACTTAATGGCAAATTTGGATCCGAAGAACACTCCTACTACAATTCCAGCTGCCATTAGCGCTGCATAGGTCAAATTTAAGTGCCCATCATTCGCATATACTATTACACTCGGTAAACCTACCGGTAATTGAAGTGCTGCCAATGAAGTGGCGGTGGCTGATTTTGGTTCGTATTGGAAAAACTTGATTAGAACCGGAACAATTACCAATCCTCCCCCCTTTCCAAACATACCGGCAATGATACCCGCTGCTAATCCAAGCAAAATGAATTGAAATACATTGAACTGCCTCCTTTCTTTAGTTTCAATGGTGGCTGGCGTTTCTTGTTTCTTTTTAAAATAAGAGGGAAGGTCTAAATAACTTACAGCTACATACAATAAAAAAAGCGCATAGAATTTTGCTAACAAATGAACCTCCACATGAAGCGCCAATTCGGCCCCTAAATAAGAACCACCAAATAATCCAATTGAAATAAGCAGTGATTCTTTGATATTGATCAACCCGGCTTTGTAATAATTGATTACCCCTAGAATACCCACCGGCAATAACATCGCTGCTAGAGAAGTGGCATTGGCAGTTAACAAATCCATGCCCAGCAATGCAACCAGCGTTGGTACAATCACAATACCTCCACCTATGCCAAACAATCCTGACATAATCCCCGCCACAATACCCACAATGGCCATTCCAATAAGTAGCATATAGAGTTGATTTGAAACCACAAAGATACAATATGAGCAAGAGGAACCACGCAAATCAGTAGTTAACTTTTCACTTCAACTTAAAGGAACGTATAATGAATATAAGCATTGGCAAAGAAAGGAGTCCAAGAATAAGTGGTAACAATAAATAACTGATATTGATATCAATTTTTTGAACAATCAAAATCGTACCCAATACCAAACTAAAAAGAATGATCATTACTGCCGCCAATAACCAACGCATCATAAGTATGGCATTGGCATATTGCTTTGCTGCATTTTCTTCTGTTATGGGTACTGTATAATTGAATTTGTGCGGGTAACGAACAAGCAAGCTTATAATGATAAAAATAAAGCTGCCAAGCAAGGGTAAAATCAACAAATTGTTCTTCGATCCCTGTCTATCAATTTCTCCTTTGAAATTAAAATGGACTGGGATGGTTTCGGGTAAGCTGTACCATGCATAGAGGGTTGCTCCCCATAGCAATGCAAAGAATGCGTAAGAAATGAGTCGTAGTATTCGATCAAAGTTGGAGGTAGAGGGTTTAATGATGGGGCTATTTTGCATGGTTGAGAGTATTCACCTTTAGATCAAGTGCTGAGTTTTTAGTTATTGAGTTTTGTACAGCTTCGCTGCTTGGCACTTCACCGCAGAGACCGCCAAGGCCGCTAAGGTTTCGCAAAGATTTTCTTCTTCTTAGTTTTTACCACAGATACCACCAGTTAAAACAGATTCACAGATTAGAGCTGAAATTATATCAGTCTCGTAATTAATTGTTCTTTTACCGCAGCGGCGCAGCGATCGCAGCGTTTTCGCAGCGCTGGCAGTCTCTCCGCCTTTCCTCCCTTCCTCTATCTTCCATCTTCCCTCCTCCCTCCTATACTCCCCCTCTTCTTTTTTTGTATTTCCTCTTCCTATTTTCACCCCCTCACTTCCAAAACTCCCACCACTTCTTACTTTTAGGTGGATTCTTAGGATCGGGCATTGCCAAACCCCTCGACTCATATTCTTTCATCAGAGCCGTCATTTTTGTTAAGGCTTCCACACTAGTTGCAGCGCCCGGAATCTTCAGTAAGGCAAAGAACTCGTCATTCAAATCTTGTTCAGTAAACCTATTGTAATCGGGAACCAATACAGGATCTTCTTTGACCGCAGTTGTTTGCCCTGCAATTTGATTGCCGTTGTAGAAGAATCGTACACTTACTCTATTCTTTGCAGTTGCCTCGGCCATAAGCTGCGCCATTTCATTTTCCTCAATTTGCTTCGCCACACTCAAGCACTTGTCCATCAAAGCTGGACTCAATGGTTTAGCAGACTCCATTCGGTAATCAATATAGCCACCAAACTCCTTTTTCGCCATGATACCCAATAAAATCTGATTGTATGTAGCATTCACCACTTCTAAAATTTCTTCAGGTGAAGATGCATTGCATTTAATGCTATAGTTGTGCTCGCTCGATTCACTTATCAAAAAATTACCCCCGGTGCTATTTTCAGATCCTTCTCCAACCTTCTCTCCACCCATTCCTAAAATATCTCCATCTTGAATCATGAACACATTCGGACTAATAGCTGGCGATTGCGGATTCTCATAATATTGCTTTATCACATTAGGAAACTTAAAGCGTAGCGATGAATTGGCATCGGTTACAATCATCAGTCCTTTAAAGGGTATACCTACCATTGCAGTATGGAATCCTAAATTAGAAACCACTTCCCTCATGAAATCCATGTCCAATATTTTTTCAGCAGCGTATTCATGACCCGATACAAATGCTAGTTTCACTCCTTCATATTCCTGATGCTCCACATTTACAGCCACTTCTTTCAAATTCAATAGTGCTTCATCCCAGGCTTTTGGAAAGCCGGCATCGTATTCCTCCTTGCTATTGGCCGATTGGTATTCTACTCCTTCTCCGAAATCATATCCAACGGCTACAACCGGAGCTTCAGGGTCATCCATAATAGATCTCTTATAGAAAAATTCCACGTCTTTTCTGTAACCCGCAGGCTTTAAATTTGGCATCAATTTTTTTGACATGTTGGTGCTGGTTTAACGGTTATTTTTTGATCGAATTAAATCAATGATAGATTTAAAGAAGCCCAAGCTTCTAGTCTTCATCGTCACAATATATATTGGACCTTTTGAAAACTTTGCAAATCGTTCGATCTTGTGAAAATTCGAATGGGCTTTCAACCTACTCAGTTCGTTCTCAGTGAAGTCTTCTTGTTGCGCAAACATCACAGAAAATTTTCCAAAACGAAATATCTGTTCTTTCTTTTCATCCATCGTTTTTAACAACATTGCTAAATTCTCTTCAGAACTGAGCATTTCAAAATCTTCGCTTTTTGGGGTCTGGGAAACGGCTGATACAACAGGTGCAGGAACGGGTGCTGCCTCTTTTGCTTTAAACTGATAGCGATATGCTTTTGCAGCGGGATCAATAGACCAAAAAGATGTA
>DGDD01000174.1 GCA_002385265.1 Chitinophagaceae bacterium UBA3961 | reverse complement strand
CTAACTGAATCAGTTGGATACCACACATCAATATCTATCGGCCGAAAATGCATGAGTTTAGTTGCTTCAAGTTCTGGATTGAAAATTCTCGAACTATCGGACAAGAAAACCGAACGATACCCAACATCGAAGCGAGGTGTAGGATGGCTGCACGAAGCCAATACTATGAAAACGAGGAAAATTAAAGAACGCATAAGCAGTCGTTATAAGTGCTGAAAGTACAAAAGGATACTGTGAAATTTTGTTAAAACAGCCGGGGTAATTAATAATTAATAATTATTAATTAATAATTAATAATGGAACAGCCGAGGTAATTAATACTTAACAATTAATAATTAATAATGAAACAGCCAACGAGATCAAGAAAGAGCAGGGGGAGGAACAGGGGGCGCTGCGAACTTGTCCTGAGCGGGCCGAAGGCCCAGTCGAAGGACCGCCGCGGTCAAAAAAATTGCGAATTCTTAAATTAATTTCCGATCCCAAAAATTTTATATCAGTTTACTCTACCGCAAAGTAACTAAGTACGCAAAGGTCCGCAACGAAAGTCGCTGCGAAAACGCTGCGCTCGCTGCGCCGCCGCGGTAAAAAAGGATCAGGATTAAAAGATTAAAGGATAGGTGCAGATGAGGGCTTCGCGACTTCTCTGCGAACTTGGCGCTCTCTGCGGTGAACCCCAAGCAGCGCAGCTGCGCAAAACTCAATAACTCAAAACTTATAACTCACCTCTCAACTCGCCCCGCTTTTTGTACATTCGCTTATGCAACCCATTAAAACAGCCCTGGTTGGATATGGATTGGGTGGACGTTGTTTCCACGCCCCCTTCATTGCCAACTTGCCCCAATACTACGACTTGCGCATGATTTTCGAGCGTTCGAAAGATACCGCGAAAGAGCGTTATCCCTCCGTTCAAATTGTTCGTTCCATAGAGGCGATTTTAGAAAATCCGGAGATTGAACTGGTGGTAGTGACCACGCCAAACGATACCCATTATCCTTATGCATTGGCGGCATTAGAGGCCGGTAAACATGTGGTGGTAGACAAGCCCATGACCATTACCGCGCAACAAGCGCACCACCTCATTCAAGTAGCGAAAGAGAAGAACCTGATTTGCAGTGTGTACCAAAACCGCCGCTACGCCAGCGATGCCAGAACCCTTCAAAAAGTAATCAAGAGCGGCGCACTCGGCGATGTTTGGTATTTCGAAGCACAGTACCACCGCTTTCGCCCCGAATTAAAAAATAGTTGGAAAGAAACGGCCGTGCCCGGAAGTGGAATATTGTACGATTTAGGTGCGCACTTAATTGACCAAGCTCTGCACTTGTTTGGTATACCCCAAACCCTGGTGGCACATACCGAAATGCAAAGACCCGGCACGGAAGCCATCGATTATTTCGATATCATACTTCAGTTTGCTTCTACAAGGGTTCGATTAACAGCGGGTATGCTGGTGCGTGAGCAAGGGCCTCGCTTGCAATTGCACGGCACTAAAGGTTCATTCATTAAAAATGGAGATGATCCGCAGGATATGGCCGCCCGTGAAGGCATACTACCATCTGATCCGAACTGGGGATTGGAAGATCCTTCTATCTACGGATTGCTTCACAACGATGAAGGCAAACAAATCATCCCTTCCGAAAAAGGAGATTTTGGATTGTATTACGAAAATTTTTACAAGCATGTTCGAGAGGGAGCGGTGTTGAGAGAAAAGCCCGAACATGGCTACAATGTTGTTACCTTAATAGAACAGGCCTTGCTGAGCAGCGAACAGCAACAAGTGATGCCTGTATCTCATTTACTATTACCTGTTGAATACATCATTTAAACGAATTGCTATATGGCGAAAGAATTAAGAAGTCGCGGCTGGTTTGGAAAAAAAGGGAAAGACGGATTCATTTACCGCGCTTGGATGAAAAACCAAGGCATTCCCGATTTTGAATTTCAAGGCCGACCCGTGATCGGTATCTGTAATACATGGAGTGAACTTACTCCCTGCAACGCCCATTTCAAAGAACTCGCTGAAAGTGTGAAGCGAGGCATTTTGCAAGCAGGTGGCTTTCCGGTTGAATTCCCCGTGATGAGTTTGGGAGAGACCTTGATAAAGCCTACTGCCATGTTATATAGAAATTTGGCGAGTATGGATGTAGAGGAATCCATTCGTGCAAATCCGGTTGACGGCGTAGTGCTGCTCTGCGGATGTGATAAAACAACGCCCGCCTTGGTAATGGGCGCTTGCAGTGTTGACATCCCCGCCATTGTAGTATCGGGAGGTCCGATGCTAACGGGTAGCTATAAAGGGACTCCTATTGGCACCAGCGACGTGTGGCGCTTCAACGATGCCCTGCGTTCCGGAGCCATGAGCGAAGAACAATTGGCCGAAGCCGAAGCCAGTATGTGTAGAAGCAGAGGGCATTGTGCCGTAATGGGTACCGCCTCTTCAATGGCTTGTATGGTAGAAGCATTAGGACTCACCTTAAGTGGCAATGCAGCCATTCCTGCTGCCGATTCCAGAAGAAAGGTACTGGCGCAGTTTTCGGGTATGCGTATCGTTGAAATGGTGAAGGAAGATTTAAAACCTTCCGATATTCTAACTAGAAAAGCATTTGAAAACGCGATCAAAATAAATGCGGCCGTTGGAGGCTCTACCAATTTTGTGATTCATTTATTGGCCATTGCAGGTAGAGTAGGGGTGGACCTGAGCTTGGAAGATTTTGATACGCATTCTCAAGGCGTTCCTTTGTTGGCCAATATTCAGCCATCGGGCACCGGTTTCATGGAAGATCTGTTTTACGCAGGGGGATTGCCCGCTGTTATCAAAGAACTCTTACCCAAGATTCATAAAGATGCCATTACGGTCACTGGGAAATCGATGGAAGAAAACGTGTCCATTGCGGAAAACTATAATACGGAAGTAATCGCTTCTTTAGAAAAGCCGGTGAATCCTGTTTCCGGAATCATTGTATTGAAAGGGAATTTATGCGAAGCGGGATGTATTATCAAGCCTTCTGCGGCGAGTCCTCACTTAATGAAACACAAAGGCAAAGCGGTGGTGTTTGAAACTATTGAAGATTACAAAGCACGCATTGATGATCCCAATTTAGAAGTAGATGAGAACAGTGTGTTGGTGTTGAAGCATGTGGGTCCGAAAGGATATCCCGGTATGCCGGAAGTGGGCAATATGGCGCTACCGAAGAAATTATTAGCGCAAGGTGTGAAAGATATGGTGCGGATTTCGGATGGAAGAATGAGTGGAACAGGATTCGGGACGGTTATTTTGCATGCATCTCCTGAAGCTGCCGAGGGCGGTAATTTCGCAGTGGTGCAAGATGGAGATTTGATAGAGTTAGATGTAGACGCACGTTCGTTGATACTACATGTAAGCGATGAAATTTTAGCCGAGCGTAAAAAGACCTGGCAATCTAAAGCCGTAAACCCCGGTAGAGGATATGTGGGATTGTATGTAAGAACGGTGGAGCAGGCGCATTTGGGATGTGATTTGGATTTTTTGAAGGGGAAGTCGGGGAGTGAGGTGACGAGGGATTCGCATTGATTGATTGAGTATTGAGTTGTGAGTTTTAAGTTTAGGAGACTACACAAAACGTAAATTAATTTCTAGTCATTAAAATCTTCGATCAGTTTACTTTACCGCAAAGTAAGGAAGAACGCAAAGGTCCGCAACGAAATCCTTAGCGACTTCTTCGCGTTCTCCGCGGTGAACTCTCTAGGCAGTTAAGCTGCGCAAAACTCAATCTAGTATCTAAATAAAAAAGGCTCCCACTGGGAGCCTTTAATTCTTAATTCTTAACTCTTAATTCTTAATTATTGCTGCATTCCATCCGTAGCACCCTGCATTCCTTCTCCCATACTCTTCAAGTTCTTACGTTTGAACAAGTTCATATCTACTTTACCGAAACGGTAAGCGAAGGTTAAACGAACCATTTGTGGGTCGCGCAAGCGATCATAGGTTTGTTGGAAATAATCGTTGTAAGAATATTGAATGGCTCTTCTGGTTCTGAACACATCACTAAAGTTCAACGTAAGCGATGCTCTCTTCTCTTTTAAGAAATCGTAGCGAACTGCTATATCCATACCATAGTTAGGGCGAATGTAACCTTGGGATGCACTTTGAGCGCCTCCGAACATCATCATACCACCGCCACCACCACGGCCGCCACCGCCGCCGCTGCCGCCAGAACCGCCTGGAGGAAGGATGGTTTTCGATTGGTAATCGCCACTCACTTGAACTGAGAAGTTTTTAGGTAGTTTAAAACTATTATTCACCTTTAAGAACCAACTGTATACATTGTCCTGCTGTTTCAATGAAGGATCAGATACATTGATCTTAGAAGTAAATAAGTTTAAATTTGAAGTGAGATCCCACCATTTGGTTACTACCTGTCGGTTTATGAACTCTAATCCTGTTACATAGCTCGAATTAGCATTGATATAAGTATTGATCAACACTGAATCCGACGGATTCAAGGCACTTGGTTCAGCAACTTGAAAACGCGTAATCAATTTGTCTGTATACTTACCATATGCTGAAATGATCAAAGAGTTGTTTCCTCCATAAGTTTTACTGTACGATAATTCTCCTGAGTAAGTAAACTCAGGAACCAGGTTAGCATTTCCTCTGGAAAGATTCAATGTGTCTGAATAATCAGTGAATGGGAAAAGTTGAAAGAAGTTTGGACGATTGATTCTTCTTGAAACATTGAATTGTAGTTCCTGGTCATTTTTCAACTTTTGACTCAAGAAGATACTGGGAAACAAACTTATCGGAAAACTATTTGAATAATTTAGAACGGTATCTTTCTGATTCGAATTCACTGTGTTTACTTCTCCATTGTATTCTGAACTCTCGGCTCTCAAACCAATTTGATAGCCAAAGTTTTTTATTTTGTTTTGAAAAGTCACATAACCGGCGTAAACATTGTCACTGTTTTTGTATTTGGAAGACAACTGTGGAACTTTAACGGGGTTCCCTTGGTTGTCCACAAAACTGATAATGTTTTCACTATTAATGCTTCTCAGTTGAGCTCTTGCGCCAAATTCAATTTTACTGTTTGCAGTGATCGGATCGGCATAGTCAGTCTGCATCGTAATTGTTTGGTTATCGCCACCGCCTGCAATTAATTGCTGGAATGGGAATAAATTCGGACCGCTGGGGCTCGTTCTTTTACTTGTTGTAATGGAGTTACTATTACTGTTATTACTCTTATTATAATTCAAATCGGCAGTCCATTCCTTGCCTGCTTTTGCAAAGTTATGCTTGAAACTTAGCAAGCCTCCTTTGTTCTTAAATTCACCTGTGCTTTTATTGAATCGATTGCTGAAAGAACTTGTTGTTGTAGCACCAAGTGTATCAACGCGAATATCACTGTTCGATTCCGGTTGGAACTTACCATTTACATAGGTTCCTGAAATGGTAAGCGTATTTCTATTGTCGATCAAATAATCGAAACCGGCACGCATAAAGGCAAAATATCCCAAACTGATATTCTTGTCATTTTGTAAGAGAAAAGTATTGGGGGCATTTACCAAGGTCAAACGATCTGTAGTACCGGTACTAATGGACTTTCTTTGGTTATAGTTTGCACTGGCAAAGGCATTGATTTTACCTTGACGAACATTGATATCACCTCCCAAATTGAATCGACCTCTTTGATCAATTCCGGCTCTAAGATTACCATTGTAGCCGGCTTTTCTGTTCTTTTTTAAGACGATGTTCAAAATACCTGATGTACCACCCGACGCGTCGAATTTAGCAGATGGGTTGGTAATTACTTCCACACTTTGAATAGCGTCAGCCGGAATTTGATCCAAAGTTAAGGTTGTAGGGCGGCCATCAACAAAGATTTGGGGAGCGTTGTTTCGAAGTGTTACGTTACCATCGATATCAACGTTCAATGAGGGAACATTTTTCATTACATCTACTGCTGTTCCACCTACCGACGTAATGTTCTTTTCAACATTAAACACTTTGCGGTCAATGCTGCTGGTTACTAAAGGCTTGGTTCCGGTTACCGTTACCGATTCCAGTACTTTGGCATCTTCTTCAATCTTAATATTACCAAGGTCTTTATCGATGCCGGCGATCGCCTGAGTCATATCCGTACCTTGTCCAAATTTCATTTCAAATGCAACTTTCTGCTCCAAGGTCTTATAACCTATCGCCGTTATCTTAAGTTTGAAATTGCCCATGATTGGCAAGTTTTCCAAACTGAATTCGCCGTTCTTATTGGTAAACATCCCACCAATAACAACATCGTTTCTTTTCTTTGAAACAGTGTCGAATTTGCTTTGTATCAGTTGAACTGAAACTGCTTCTATACCTTTATTAGTTTTAGAATCAACAATTTTGCCGTAAAATCGACCCATATTCATATTCTGTCCTCCGCCCATTCCCGGACGACCACCGCCACCGGGTATTTGAGCCCATAAATTGGTGGCCAAAAAACACATAAGGATAACTGGTAATAATTTCTTCATAATCTTAAAAATAGAGTTGAGAGTGTGCAAAGTTGGACGTCACATAATTGTAAAACCTGTATTAAAGTGATGAGTGGTAACCACACCCTAACAAATGGCAGGTGAAAAGGTTTACGGCCTTGTAAATGAATGCTTTGTGAGCAGCCTTATCCAATAAACAGTGTGAGTAACACCTGAAGTAATCCGATAACAAATCCCAAAACCCCACCAATGATCTCTACAAAGCGAAATTCTTTCGACATCACTTGTAGCAGAATTTGCTCAAGTTTATCGGAAGAAAATCCGGCCACTTTTTCAGTCACTATTTTCTCGAGATCCAATTCTTGTTGGAGATTACCCATATATGACTTCAGCGTTTTAGGAAGAATTACTTTTAACTCCTGCATGAAAACGCCCTTCAATTCTGCAATCGTTTTCTCCCCAATAAACATAGAAATAATAGGGAATGCCTCACTTAGTTTATGACGCAAAAAGTGATCTACCTGATCCTCTACAAAAGGCATGATTTTCTCGATGTTTTGGGGCGAAGTGATCTTAGCCTCAATATCACTAAAGGAAAGCAATTCCTGACTCACTAACTTGCCCAATTTTTCTGCAAATTGCTGTTGTCTTTTAGGAAAAATACCATGAAAAGTCATTCCCAAAACTTTCTTCGGTAAGCGAGGATGAAACAACATTTTAATTGCGATCCAATTGGTGAACCAACCAATAAATGCTGAAATCAACGGAATGAGAATAAACTTCAACCAAATCATGGACTTTTCTTTTAGATGCGCAAAGAACGACCAAAATATCGTGACCCGTAAATTTTCAGCCCAGTTTTTTGAGTAGTTTAAATTTTCTCCCTACATTTGCAGCCCAAATGGTGGCTATAGCTCAGTTGGTTAGAGCATCAGATTGTGGTTCTGAGGGTCGCCGGTTCGAACCCGGTTAGCCACCCAACAATCCCGCAAATATTGCGGGATTTTTATTTCCCCTTGTTTTCGTACGTAATTTTTCGTTTTTTACACAATCACTTGTTAATATTCGTTTTAGGCAGCAACATCTGATGCCTTTTATCGTTATTTTTGGTATCATGTTAAAAGTCCTTAATTATATGTTTAGTAAAAGAACCTTGCCAGTACTCGTGTTGTTTTTAGGAGCCGGTTTAATCGTCGCTTTTAAAACATTCGGTTGGGGTGGAGCACCCACAGGTAAATATGAAAAGATTCTTCATAATGTGGGAGACATGCTTCAGCAGGTTCACTACAGTCCTAAGAAAATTGACGACGAATATTCTAAGTACATTTTCAAAAAGTTCTTAGCTGATAAATATGTTGATGAAAAAAAATCAATCCTTCTTCAATCAGATATCCAAACGCTCAAGAAATTTGAAACTCGTTTAGACGATGAGATTCTTGGAGGCAATGTACTTTTTGTACCGGCAGTTGATGAAGTAATGCGAAAGCGTTTACCGGAGATCGTCGCTATTTACAGAGACATCCTAAGCAAACCTTTCGATTTTACAAAATCGGAATCAGCAAACTTCAATTCCGACGAATATGATTTCCCGAAAAATGAGGCCGAACGAAAGGAGTATTGGAGAAAATATTTGAAGTATGCTGTATTGGATCGATATTCAGACCTTCTTGAAAACCGCGAGAAAAGTAAAAACACTGCCGGGTTTGTCGCAAAATCAGATGGCGACTTAGAAAAAGAGGCGCGCGAACGAGTTTTGAAAATCATGGAACGCTATTATAGCGAGCGCTTGTTGAGTAAAATATCTCTAGATGATCGTTTCAATTCCTATATCAACGTGATTACGGAGAGTATGGATCCTCATACCACCTTTTTTCCACCGGTAGACAAACGTTACTTCGACGAACAAATGAGTGGCCGCTTCTTCGGAATTGGAGCTTCTTTGAGAGAAGAAGACGGGAATATTAAAATTGCTACATTATTGGCAGGTAGCCCCGCTTGGAAATCTCAACAAGTACAAGTAGGAGACATTGTTTTGAAAGTTGCTCAAGGTGCCGGAGAACCTGTTGACCTAACGGGTTTCTTTGTAGAAGACGCTGTTAAGATAATTAGAGGTACAAAAGGTACTGAAGTGCGCTTAACGCTTAAAAAATCAGACGGAACTACCAAAACTGTTAGTCTCATTCGTGATGAAATTGTACAAGACGAAACCTTTGCAAAAAGCGCGGTGATAAACACACCAAAAGGTAAAATTGGATTCATATACCTTCCTGAATTCTATGCTGATTTCTCTGACGCAAAAGGAGCCAGATGTTCTGAAGATGTGAAAAAGGAAATTATCAAATTGAAAGAGCAGAAAGTGGACGGTATCGTAATGGACCTCCGAAACAATGGCGGAGGCTCATTGTACGATGTAGTTCAAATGGTTGGCTTCTTTATCGAAAGCGGCCCAATAGTGCAAGTGAAAGATCGTGAAGGCAATCCGCAAGTTTTTTATGATCGTGATAAATCAGTTCTATACGATGGCCCACTTGCAGTAATGGTTAATGAATTCAGCGCCTCTGCTTCGGAAATATTTGCAGCCGCAATTCAAGATTATAACCGGGGCGTTATCATCGGTAGCACAACCACATTTGGTAAAGGAACTGTGCAACGCAACATCGGACTGGATAAAATTTTAGGTATGGTAGATCCCAATAGCGACCTAGGTACCATCAAACTTACTTTGCAAAAATTCTACCGCATCAACGGAGGTTCTACTCAATTGAAAGGGGTTGCTTCAGACATTAACCTCCCTGATATCTATGAGTATACAAAATTGAGAGAGAAAGATGATCCATCTTCTTTGCCATGGGATGAAATTAAAAAAGCAGAGTATTCTAACTGGAAATATCAGTTGGACTTAAGCTCAGTAAAGAAATCTAGTGAAACTAGAATAGCTGCCAGCAACGCTTTTCGTCTTATCCAAAAGAACGCGTCTTGGATCGCAACTCAAAACGATAAAGATGTTACACTGAATTTGAAAAAATATCAAGAAGAACAGAAGCAAATTCGCGAAGCGGTGAAAGAGATTGAGTCTGCATCTAAACTTCCGGCTGAAGTAGATGTAACGGCTTTGAATGAAGATTTGAAAAAATATGAATATGACAATGGTAAGCTAGAACGTTTCAAAGCTTGGATTAACGCACTCAGAAAAGACATCTACCTCGACGAAGCAGTCAATGTAATTTCTGATATGGTTACTCAGAATAATCTGGTTTACAACAAAAAATAGTAGCTATTTGAAGTTTTTAAACCGTTGAAACTTGCTTTCAACGGTTTTTTTATGCCTGTTCCGAATTACGGAATCATTTTTAAACCATCTCGATTCTCAGGTGTTTTTGTCCTATTTTTGCACCGATTTATAGAAACTATGTATAATATAACTTTCAAATTCGAACAAAAAGGACTGGAGCCTATCACGTTGAACAATGTGGAGGCAGATCAAAGCATTCTGGAATTGGCTCTTGGGAACGAAATTGAACTTCATCACAATTGCGGAGGTGTTTGTGCTTGCAGCACCTGCCATCTTTATGTAGAAAAAGGAGAGCAGTTCATTGAAGAGCTTTCCGATAAAGAAGAAGACTTTATCGACCGAGCAATTAATCCGCGATTAAATTCACGTCTGGGCTGCCAGTGCGTGCTTTTACCCGGTTCAGGCGACATAACTGTATTATTACCAGACCAAACTCAATTCTTAGGAGAATAACATATGGCACATTTTGAACCACCCATTAAATGGAGCGATTACGAAGACATCGCATTGAAATTATACGAACGTTTCGGGGACGAGTTCTCTGAAGCAAAAATCTATCGAATTCGATTCACAGATCTTCTGGAATGGGTACTGGAAATTCCTAACTTTGTTGGAACGCGAGAAGAAAGTAACGAAGGACACTTGGAAATGATCCAAAGTAGCTGGGTGTACGAATGGCGCGATAACCAAAAATAAACATTCATGAGTGTGACGCTGCTTGACGATTTTAAACAGATAAACACCTTCGTTTTTGATATGGACGGCGTACTTACAGATGGTACGCTGTTTGTTTTTGAAAACAATGAGTTCATTCGTAGAATGAATATCAAAGACGGGTACGCTTTGCAGTTGGCTGTAAAACGGGGCTATCATGTTCTTGTAATTTCCGGTGCCGTTTCGGAACCTGTTAAAACAAGATTGAATGGTTTGGGTATTTCCAACGTTTATATGAAAGTTAAAGATAAAACACGCGTTCTGCATGAATTCGTTGAATCTAATAACATTTCATTGAAACAATGTTTGTATATGGGAGATGATATTCCCGATCTTGAAGTAATGAAAATGGTTGGTTTGGCTACCGCCCCATCCGATGCAGTAGAAGAGATAAAATCAGTCTCGCATTATATCTCCCCTTATAAAGGTGGGATGGGTTGTGTAAGAGATGTAATTGAAAAAGTGATGAAGCTGAATAACGATTGGTACGCTGAATCTGAAGTAACCAGCAGATAATAACTGATTGCATGAAACTAGTAATGGCATTCTTCAAATTGATTCGATCGATGAACTTATTCTTCATCGTAATAACACAATGCCTTTTCTACTATGCTATTTTAGTGCCTACCTATCATCATTATGATCGACCCATCGGACTGCAACCCAATCTTTTTTATCTTCTTGTTTTTGCCTCAGTTCTAATTGCTGCAGGTGGCTATATAATAAACGATTACTTCGATATCAATATCGATCGGATAAATAAACCTGATAAATTGGTGGTCGACAAAATCATTCGCCGTAGATGGGCTATAATATGGCATTGGCTCATGTCTACTGCAGGAATCTTAATTAGTTTCTTCGTAGGTTGGAAACTAAGTCATACCATTTTTCTTGGCTTATTCAATATCGGCTGTGTAGTGTTGCTGTGGTTTTATTCTACTACGTTTAAAAAAAAGCTGCTTTCGGGAAACATCATTATTTCCATCCTTACTGCCTGGGTAGTATTTGTATTGTATGCAGCTGAATTCGGCTATAGCGTAACATATGGTGGATTGGAAAGCATTGACGCACTTGCCAAAGTTTTTAAATTGGCTGTTGTTTACGCAGGATTTGCATTCATCATTTCCCTTATTCGGGAAGTAGTCAAAGATATTGAAGACATGGCCGGCGATTCAAAATATGGTTGTAAAACGATGCCGGTAGTTTGGGGAGTACGTGTGTCGAAAGTTTTTATAGCAACCTGGCTGATCGTATTGATGGCCAGTATTACTATTTTACAGCTTTATGTCATCCGATTTGGATGGTGGCTGTCCATCAGTTATGCTGCCATACTTATAATTGCACCACTGCTTCTGATTTTTTTAAAATTAAGCAAAGCCAAATCAACCCAAGACTTTCACCAACTTAGTAATTGGATTAAAGCGGTAATGATGACCGGTATTTTATCAATGTTTTTCTTCTGGTTTTATGCATAATTCTATCGTACTAGCTTCACAGTCGCCACGCAGAAAACAACTCCTTGAATGGGCTGAAATTCCATTTGAAATAATTGTAAAAGAAACCGATGAGCAATATCCCGATGGTCTTGAAGTTGAGCAGATTCCGGTATTCATTGCTCGGAATAAAGCATTAGAAGTTCAGAAATTCTTCTCCGCTCAAATTGCCGGTCGACCCATTCTTGCTGCCGATACAGTGGTGGTTTTAAATAATGAAATTATTGGAAAACCTACCAGCGTTGAACATGCAATTGATACTATTGGCAGATTGGCTAATACAAAACATGAAGTTATTACGGGAGTAGTAATTCTTTTTAAAGAGAAAGAATACAGCTTTTTCAATAAAACAGAGGTTTGGTTTCATCCACTTACGAAAGAACAAATTGAGTTCTACGTTCATAAATACAAACCGTTTGATAAGGCAGGGGCTTATGCTATACAAGAATGGATTGGAGTAACCGGGATCAAACAAATTAACGGTGATTTTTACAATGTAATGGGGCTACCCATCAGTAGAGTAGTTCAACAACTCGCTCTTTTAAAGTAAAGTTGTAAAAAGTATAATTCAATTCATAGTGCAACTAGTTTTACAAAAAACCTAGTGCCATGAATGAACAACTATTTCAATTCATTTGGAACAAACAGTACTTCAATAATACAAACCTTTACCTGTTTTCGGGAGAATCAATAAGTATTGTTGATCCTGGTATTCTCAACTCCAATCAAGGCCCCGATTTCTTGAATGCATTGATCAGAATCGATTCCCTTTTGTTGGCAGGAAACATCGAGCTGCACCTAAAAACCTCAGACTGGCTAGCACATCAGCATTCAAATGATCCCATGTATAACAATATCATTCTTCATGTAGTGTTGGAAAATGATCTTGCTACAAGTCCTAACAACTTGCCATTGCTTGAGCTAAAACCGTTGTTAAACAAATCGCTACTCGATTTGTATCTTGCTTGGAATCGTTCCGAACATTTTATTCCTTGTGGAGAAGGCATCCGCAAAATTTCAGACGAAATTAAAAGCAACTTAGCGCACAAACTGATCGAGGAAAGATTGATTCAGAAATCCAATGAACTCATAACCCAATTGGAACTGCTCAATTTTCACTGGGATGAATTGACTTGGCAAACCCTCAGTAGATCTTTTGGGGCAAAACTCAATTCAGATGCATTTCAACGAATTGCTGAAAATTTACCGTTAGCCTTACTGAACCGTCATCGAACAAATTTGATTCAATTGGAATCGTTGGTATTGGGAAGAGCAGGATTGCTAACTATCGTTTCTACAGATCCCTATATCGTTCTATTACAACAAGAATACAAATTTCTAAAAAAGAAGTATCAATGGAAGGACGCATTCATTCCAATTGTACGGCTCCGAATGCGTCCCGAGAATTTTCCTGAAATTCGATTAGCCCAATTAGCGAAGTTCCTTCATGAGCATGAACTTGGCTTACATCAACTTATTTCGGATTCAAGTTTAGGTCAAATTCAAGAAATGCTGAAGGTTACAGCCAATGATTTTTGGCATTACCATTACACGCTGTTGGAGTCGTCAAAATACAGTCCTAAACAAACAGGTGCCACTTTTATTAATACTATTGTATTGAATGCAATCATTCCTTTAATGTATGCTTATGGAGTAGTGATGAAAAATGAGAAATATCTTCAAAAGGCTCTTAAATGGCTCGCCGAGTTCCCTCCAGAATCAAACCGGATCATTACGGAATTTTCAACGCTAGATTGGTTGCCAGAAAATGCGCTCGATTCTCAAGCTTTGCTCCACTTGAAGAAATCCTATTGCGATCGAAGACGATGCCTTGATTGCCAAATTGGACAATTTCTTTTGAAAGAAAGTATTACGGAGTATTCGGCACCCAACTTTCAATAGAATCTAAGTCCACACAATTTATAGTTCTCGAACTATTAGTTCTTGATTCTTAATTATTAATTAATAAGTATCTTGTTTTATGCTTAAACGGAATCAAGTACTGCTTGTATTGGCAGTTTTGTCAATGATTACTTTCCTAGATCGGATTGCCATTTCTACAGCCAGTAAATCAATCATGAACGAACTCGGTTTAACTCCGGTTCAATGGGGGTGGATTTTGGGTGTCTTTACTATTGCTTATGCGGCTTTTGAGGTTCCAACCGGTTTTCTTGGTGATAAACACGGTGCAAAAAAAACATTGGCCCGCGTAGTAATTTGGTGGTCTGTTTTTACGATATTGACAGGCACCGCCTCTACGTTTGCTGTTATGCTTATAGTGCGTTTTTTGTTTGGAGTAGGAGAGGCAGGCGCATATCCCAATAGTTCAATAGTACTCTCCAAATGGTTTCCAGCCATCGAGCGCGGAAGAGCACAAGCTGTAATTTGGGGGGCTTCTAGAATAGGCGCTGCACTTACACCATTCGTTGTAATTCCTATTCAATCAAGATATGGCTGGCAGTCTTCCTTCTATTTCTTAGGCGCCTTGGGTTTTATTTGGGTGGTTTTCTGGATCATTTGGCACAAAGAACGACCTGAAGACGATCCTAAAATCAGTGCCGAGGAACTTACAATTATCAAAGAACACCGCTCAATCGAGTCCCATTCTGAAGGCAAATCATATTGGAAGATATTCAAGGACTCCAACTTGCTTTTTCTGTTATCTATGTATTTCTGCTATGCTATTGGAGCCTACTTTTTTCAAAGCTGGTTTCATACCTACTTAACAAAAGGCAGAAATATCTCAGAACAAAACCTCCTGTGGGCGGCTTCCGTTCCCTATCTGTTAGCTGCTATGGGATGTTTTTTTGGCGGCTTCCTAAGCGATAAGGCCGTTTTACGATATGGCAAAACAAAAGGACGCAGATTGGTGCCAATGATCGGTTTGGCCATTTCCGGACTCTCCATAATTGCTGCTGCACTTACCGAAAACAACACTTTGTCAATTGTCTTATTGGGGCTTGGTATGGCAGCCATGGATGTTACAGCTCCTGTTGCTTGGGCCGTTTCTATGGATATTGGCGGGCATCGCAGTGGTACTATATCAGGAACGATGAATACAGCAGGGCTTACTGGAGCTTATTTTAGTACCGTCGCATTCGGATACCTCGCCACAGCGTATGGTTACCATATTCCTGTTATGTTAGTAGGGGGGATTGTATTCATGGGTTCCCTTATATGGTTCAAAATAGATGCTTCCAAAAGCATTTCTTGGAACTAACAATCCATTCATCCTTTTTAAGGACCTAGGTCATGAATTTTGTTTTAGTTTCCAACACCAAAACAACTAATTCATGAGAAAAATCTTTTTGTCATTGGCACTCCTCACTGCCATGATTTCCTTAGAAGCACAAGAGGTTGATCAGGCACTGGTCGAAAAAATCAAGTTGGAGGGAATGCAAAATTCCAAAGTAATGGAGCATGCATTCTATTTAACAGACGTGAACGGGCCTCGTTTGAACAACTCCCCCAATTATTTAAAAGCTGCTAATTGGGCCAAAGCAAAACTTCAAGAATGGGGTCTTGAGGCAAATCTGGAATCCTGGGGTGAATGGGGTAAAGGATGGGAGTTGAAAAAGTCATATTTGGCAATTACAGCCCCTTATTACAAACCTATTATTGCATTTCCAAAAGCATGGTGCAGCGGCACAAAAGGATTAAAGAAGGCAGAAGTAATAGTAGTGGATGCAAAAGACTCTATTCAATTACAAGCGTATGCAGGTAAATTGAAAGGTAAAATCATAATTGTTCCTAGAACAGATTCTTTAAAGCAAAGCTTTAAGCCCGATGCGGACCGCTTTACAGAGGAAGCGCTTTCAAAAATGGCCGGGTTTACACCACCTGCCTCAACCGGTGGAAACGGTCAAAGAGGAAATTTTAATGGACGCCCTCCAATGTTTAACGTTAATAAGATAAAAGAATTCGCAAAAGCTGAGGGGGCCATTGCCATCTTGAGCGCAGCTCCCAATGGAAAAGACGGAACCTTGTTCGTTTCTGGCGGAGGTGCTTACACAGCAAATGCCCCAGAGAATTTTCTGGACATTGCCATTGCGTATGAAGATTATATGACCATATACCGTTTGGCTTCTAGAAACATTCCGGTTAAACTAGAAACAGAAGTGGCAGTAGCCTTTCATACTGAAGATACACAAGGTTACAATGTTGTTGCTGAAATAAAAGGCACAGATCCTAAGTTGAAAGATGAATTGGTGATCATTGGTGGTCACCTCGATTCATGGCATGCAGCAACAGGAGCAACAGACAATGCTGCAGGATGTGCTGTAATGATGGAAGTCATTCGTATTGTAAAAGCAATTGGATTGCAACCTAAGAGAACCATCAGGATCTGCTTATGGGGAGGAGAGGAGCAAGGTTTACATGGTTCAAGAAATTATGTAAAAAACCATTTTACCGATACCACAACCAAAAAATTCAATGCACTTGGAGACAAGATCAGTGCCTACTACAACCTCGACAATGGAACAGGTAAAATAAGAGGAATCTATACTCAAGGAAATACCGCCGTGAAGGCTTTGTTTTCACAATGGCTGCAACCATTTGCGTCGTTGGGTGCAAGTACTGTTACGGCCCAAAATACAGGAGGAACCGATCACCTTGCTTTCGACGCGATCGGAGTTCCTGGTTTCCAATTCATTCAAGATCGTATTGAATACGACACCAGAACCCACCATACGAATATGGATACTTATGATCACCTAATTCCGGAAGATCTGAAACAGGCCGCCACTATTATTGCAGCTTTTGTAGTTAATACGGCACAGCAAACAGAGAAACTTCCAAGAAAATAGTTCAAATGATTTGAAATAAAAAAGAGTGGTTAGTAATTAACCACTCTTTTTTATTTCGTATTTGAATTTGACGACTGCCGATTTAGATTCACTCGAAGATATTCGCATTTCATATCTCTTCTTTCCTGCAGTAATGATCATTAAAGAAGTATTGGGCGGTATCCTTCCTAAATTCTCAGCATACATCATTACTTCATATTCCATGTTAGGAAATGCAGTAAAACTGAGTTTCAGGGGCCGATCGGTCAACATTTTTTTGTGAAGTAACATGGTGTTGTTTACAAAAACAGTAACCGTATCTCCATCAATTTCGGCATTGTCGTAGAGCTCAATTGTTACTTCATTGGTGTCAATTACTATAGTTTGAACAATCTCCTTTTCCCGGTTCTTAAATTGTGCTTGCTTCTGTAGTTGAGCTAAAGTATCATTCTGAAATACATCAACCGGGAAAACGGGAAGGGATTCTTTTTCTAGATGTATTTTCCCGGGAGGGCATATATTTTCATTGCCCATTTCGTGGCCTTTCCATTCGCCGTCAAAACTAGGCTTTCCAATTTCTGAAAAATTGAGGTCATACGTCTTAATACAAGGTATACAGTTATTAGGTACATTGAATTCTACTACCGCATTTTCAATGATCACCAATCTTTTCGAGGCCGGATTGTACCTTCCTGTGAAGTTGATTTTGGTATAATGCTCTTTATCAAAAAAATTGAATGCATTTCCCATGATCTGGTTGTTGTTCACATAATATACATGAAGTTCCAACGAGTACTCCGGATAGCATCCTCCGCTAACCTGGGTTCGCTTTCCTCGCCAAATTCCGGTCAAGTTTTGGGCACTCAACCCGTGCCCCAGTAAAAAAACAATTACAAAGCAAAAAACACGCATAAAACGAATATCTGTTTTTTTATTCATATTCGTTTCTTGCGTGTTTCAAATTATGTGGACGGTTCAGAACTTATTTCTCGTACTTAAAAATGATGACTGCGTTTTTTTGCTCATTAGACGTTACCCTAATTTCGTATTCTTTTGACCCGGCAGTAACTACCATTAAAGACGTGTTTGGTGGAATTTCACCAAGATTTTCAGCAACCATAACCAATTCATGGAAGTCGTTACTGTCATCCAATTCAAGAGTCAATTGAATCGCCTTTTCAGTTAATCGTTGCTTTGAAATTACCAGCTTCTTATCTAGGTAAACTGATATCGTATCGTTGTCAATCGTTCCATTGTCGTAAATCCGAATCGATATTTTATTCGCATTTGTTGTAACAGTCTTAACTACCTCATTTTCCCGAGTGGCAATTACTTTTGGAACAACTACGATCTTTTTACTTTCAATGTTTTTCTTGCCTGAATCAGCCTGTAACAGCTTCGGAGCAGCACTTGGACGAACTTCCAATTTTGGAGGGTCTTGTTTTACAGGTGGTGGGGTACTTTTTTGTGGGGTGTTTTTCTTCTGGGGGGCAGGAGCAGGCTTTTTGGCGACTTCCTTGGGTGCTTCCACCGGTTGCTTTGGTGCTGGGGTTGGACTTACCGAAACCGCCGGAGGTGTTGCTTTTTCATTTTCCCTTCTTGTTAAAAACGGCTCTTTATAAAAGTCGCTAGTGATAACCTTGCGAAGAAAAACATTTCCTTTACCGCAATCAGAGGAGTCTTTTGTATTGTAACTCACATAGGTTCCTTCTAAAAACTCTTCTTCTCCGTTTTTCTTGTAACGCAAGTTGCATTTCATGATACAAGTCTCTTCCAACCCAACCATACGTACTTCAATCAAACGAACTTCATCTAAGCTCACAAAACTGGTTTGCTTGTTGAAACTGCCGGCTGCAGAAGCTTTCCCGTAAAATACAGTTGAAAGGTAGGAATAGGTTACGCCTCCCAAATAAGACCTCTTTTGCTCTACTTGAACTTCAAATTTGTAGCGTTCAGATGGAACAGCCATGCGTTTTCCGTTCTCGTCGCGGGTGTAAATGACTTTTCCAAAATAGCCCCTCCAGATTCCTGTAAGATCCTGGGCTTTCGCACTAAAGGCTGTCAAAAACAGTAAGACAATGATAACTCTTGATTTCATGGTTCAATCACTCAGCGAGCAAATTAACTAATTCCGTTGTAATCAGGGCATTTTCATGTGCTTTGGATGGCAAAACTTCGTTAAATTTGCGCTCTAATTAGTATTTGAATCATCAAGCTCAGAATCAGAATATGAACATTCAATTTCCAGATGGTGCAGTGAGATCCTACGAAGCGGGCTTCTCAGCAATGGATATCGCAAAATCCATTAGCGAAGGGCTGGCTCGTAAAGTTTTGGCTGCCAGTGTTAATGGACAGGTTTGGGATGCCAATCGCCCCATTTATGAAGACAGTACTTTGAAGCTTCTAACATGGGACGATCAAGATGGAAAGTCCACTTTTTGGCATTCTTCGGCACACTTAATGGCTGAAGCTGTTGAATCGCTGTTTCCCGGAGTGAAATTCTGGGTAGGACCGGCAATTGAAAAAGGGTTTTACTATGACATGGATCTGGGAGATAAGAAACTATCAGAAGAAGATTTGGCTGCATTGGAAAAGAAGATGAACGAACTAGCCAAACAGAACAATGCCTATGTTCGGAAAGCGATGCCTAAAGCAGAAGCGATTCAATTTTTCACTGAAAAAGGAGACGAATATAAATTAGATCTTCTTCAAAATTTGAATGACGGCGAAATCACTTTTTATACTCAAGGGGCTTTCACTGATTTGTGTCGTGGGCCACATATTCCTGCAACCGGAGCTATCAAAGCCATTAAATTAATGAGCATTGCCGGCGCCTATTGGAAAGGGGATGAAAAGAATAAAATGCTGACACGTGTGTATGGTGTTACATTTCCTAACCAAAAGGAATTGGATGAATACCTCCAATTATTGGAAGAGGCCAAGAAACGAGACCATAGGAAACTTGGTAAAGAGCTAAGCATTTTCACTATGGATGACGATGTAGGGCCCGGTCTACCTTTATGGTTGCCCAATGGTACTATTATTATCGAGGAGTTAGAACGTTTAGCGAAAGAAACTGAGGAAGATGCGGGTTATAAGCGCGTGGTAACCCCTCACATCGCAAAAGAAAGCATGTACCTAACTAGCGGTCACTTGCCATATTATCAAGATAGTATGTATCCTCCAATGGAATTGGAAGGTCAGAAATACTACTTGAAAGCGATGAACTGCCCGCATCACCATAAGATTTTTGCTGCAGAACCCAAAAGCTACAAAGACCTTCCCCTTCGTTTAGCAGAGTACGGTACATGTTATCGTTACGAACAAAGTGGCGAATTGTTTGGATTGATGCGCGTTCGCTGTTTACACATGAACGACGCTCATATCTATTGTACCAAAGAACAGTTCTACGAAGAATTCAAGGCTGTGAACGATATGTACTTGAAATACTTCAAAATTTTTGGAGTAGACAAATATGTGATGCGCCTCAGCCTTCACGAACCTTCGAAATTGGGTAAGAAATATGTAGACGAGCCTGAATTATGGAAAGAAACAGAAGCCATGGTTCGCGATGTGTTGATTAAAACCGGCACCCCATTCGTAGAAGTACAAGACGAAGCTGCGTTTTATGGACCGAAAATTGATGTTCAAATTTGGAGTACCATTGGTCGTGAGTTTACCCTTGCCACCAATCAAGTAGATTTCGCGCAAGGTCGTCGTTTCAAGCTCGAATTCACAAATCAGGAGAATAAACCAGAAACGCCACTTATTATTCACAGAGCGCCTTTAGGAACACACGAACGTTTTATTGGCTTCTTGTTAGAGCATTATGCAGGCAAGTTCCCGGTTTGGTTAGCGCCGGTTCAGGCAAAAATTCTACCTATTAGTGACAAATTCCTCCCTTACGCTAAAGAGATCGTAAAAGAACTCAAGAAAGTAGGGGTGAGAGCTGAAGTAGATGATAGAAATGAAAAAATTGGGAAGAAAATTCGCGATACCGAGCTCCTTAAAGTACCTTACATGCTGGTTGTAGGTGAAAAAGAAATGAACGAACAGGCAGTTTCTGTGAGAAGACAAGGAAAAGGTGATTTAGGTATCAAATCCTTACGTACTTTTATAGAAGAAATAGTGGATGAAAAGTTCCACCGTAAATCCGATTAATTAAATCCTCAAAATCCTGGAAGAGGAAAAGAAAAAATGCCCTGCCAGGAGGGCCTAACTTAACATAACTAAATGGCATTACCACAAAGACCCTTTAACAGACCTCCAGGAAGTGGAGGTGGTGGTTTTAACAGAGGTAGATTTATACCTAAAAAAGAAGCTGAACACAGAATCAACAATTACATCAGAGTACCCCAGGTGCGTCTGGTGGGCGATAACGTAGAAGTAGGAGTGTACTCTACGCAAGAAGCGCTTCGAATGGCTCAAGATCAACAGTTGGATCTGGTGGAAATTTCACCAAATGCAGATCCTCCCGTTTGTAAAATCATCGATTACAATAAATTCTTATACGACAAGAAGAAGAAAGAAAAAGAAATGAAGGCGAAAGCCAAAGTTTCTGAGGTAAAAGAAATTCGATTCACTCCGAATACCGACGATCATGATTTTGATTTCAAATCACGTCATGCTGAAGGATTCCTAAAAGACGGCAATAAAGTGAAAGCCTACGTCCAATTCAAAGGACGTGCTATCCAATTTAAGGAAAGAGGAGAGCTACTTCTACTGAAATTTGCCGAGCGTTTGCAAGAAATTGGACAAGCCGAATCCCTACCTAAATTGGAAGGTAAAAGGATGTCAATTATGCTGGCTCCGAAAGGCAAGAAGAAAAAAGAAAAAGAAGGTGAATAATAGCAAAAGCCCTCGGTTAATTCCGGGGGCTTTTCAGTTATAAAAAATACAGGTCAAGTTTTCAGCATATTTTGTAACCTTGTTGTCTCAAAGCTTAGCAATGAAAATTTTCAACCTCATTTTTACAATACTTTTTCTGCTCTTTGCAGCACTTCAATACAATGACCCTGATCCTTATGTTTGGATCCCTATTTATGTTTATGGAGCTATCTTATGTTGGATGGCTTTTAATGGCAGGTATTACGTTAAAGCTTACTGGATCGGAATAGTTGTATACCTCGCCTATGCGGTGTTTCTTGTGTTTACCAAAAACGGAGTGATTGATTGGATCACCATTCATAACTCTGAGAACTTGGTGCAAACGATGAAAGCTGAAAAGCCATGGATCGAAGATACCAGAGAGTTTGGTGGGTTAGTGATATTGATCGCAGTGCTCTTAATTAATTTGATATATGCAAAAAGAAAAGCGCGCTTCGATGATTAGCGCGCTTTTCTTTTTCTACTTAAGTCGTTTTACTTGTTGAATATTATATTAAGAAGGATGATTTGCTCTCCTTCCTTGCTGTCTTTCGGTTTGGTAACTATGTAGAATTTGTGGAGCTTTCCATCAGTAACCTTGCTCATCTTTATAGGAACCACGGTTTGTCCAAATTGACCGTTAACCGGTAGTCCGGCACCTACAGAACTTTTACCAACCTCGGTTCCTTCAGGGCTATCGATTCTTAAACTGATGTCGTATCCAAACATGCTAGCTTTTTGAAATCCTACAACAATAGCTGCTGATGAAATACCCGATAAATCAATTGAGCCTATTGAGAAGGAACCCAATGCTTTTGGAGCAATCATTAAATGCATTCCATTGAAATCGGCTGAGGTGAAGTCTTTAATATCAGAAGCGCCATTAAAAGCCACTTTCGAGTTACGAAGCGTTGTACCTGTTATGCCCGTCATTGGTTTTGAACCATTGCTTCCTTTGTCGGTATAGCTCGCATTGATATACAAAACTCCATTGTCTTTTACAGGCTTGTTCATAGTTGCAGCAATACTTCCTTCTGATGGCAACGATTTTTTCTTTTCAGTAGATCCCAAACTCATGATCCATGTTACAATTTGTTTTGCATCGTCTAATTTCAAGTTTGGATGCGCACTCATCGCTGTTTCGCCCCAAACACCACCGCCACCTTTGATGATCTTTTCTGATAGATAGGTCATCGCATTGGGATCCTTTTGATATTTTTTAGAAACATCTGTAAAAGACGGACCAATCGATTTTTGATCAATTTGATGACAGTTCTTACAATCGAGTGCTAACATCGTATTCTTACCCATTACAACAGTACTCAAAATTTGATGCCCCATTGGAGCTGCAGCCATGTCTGAACCTTCGATATAATCTGCAGACACTACTAAGTTAGACAGGTCTTTTGTTTTAGAAGTATCATCTTTATCATTGATGATAACTTTATAGCCTACTTGTTGCCCTGCGAAATAGAAGCTCTTGTTTCCGGCAATTTCAATTGAAAGCTCCGGAGTTTCATTACCCGCATAAACAGAGGTAGGTGTTCCTTGTGCGCTCAGCTTTTCTTCATCGCTTACGGTCACTTGAACATTGTAATCCCCCATTTTGGTATACGTGTACTCAAGAGTAGGTTCGGTAGATTCTTTCTTTTCACCATTTCCAAGATCCCAAACATATTTCAATTGCTTTTTCTCGGGATCTTTTGCCTCCACTGTAAACGTAACTTTAAATGGAAGAGCACCGGAACTTCTATCAGATTTCACCGTTCCAACTACAGGCGCTCTGTTTCCGCCATTGAAATCTATTCGAGACAAGCCTGCATCGGGGTTCTTACTAAACCAACCGCTTCCATATTCTAAAAGATAAAGTTTCCCGTCGGGCCCAACTTCCATGTCAATAACAGCGGCAAGTTTTGTTGAAGGCATAAAGGGTTCCATCTTTGAAAAATCCCCATTCTTGTCGAGCGTTACCACTTTAATGAAGTTCCGCATCCAATCATAAATGAAAACTTTATTATTATAATAGTCAGGTAAGCGGGTTTCTTTCGGAAATAGATCGGTATAATAAGCAGGACCCGCCATGGCGTTTCTACCTCCGGTTCCCATTTGTGGGAAATCGGGAGAAGCGGCATAAGGATACCAAATAAATGCAGGTGAAACAGCCGGTAACTCAGTGAGGCCGGTGTTATTCTTCGACTTGTTGAGAGGCTTTGCCGGGTCATATGTAGGACCAGTTTTCCCTGTTGAATAATCGTATTCATTGTAAGGATAGTTGTTCCCTACAAACAAGGGCCACCCGAAGTAACCGGCCTTCTTTGCTTGGTTCAATTCATCGTATCCTCTTGGGCCTCTTGTTCCAATGCTGTCTGCGCCTGCGTCTGGGCCAACTTCACCCCAATATAAATATCCATTCTTTTTGTCAACTGAAATACGGTAGGGATTTCGATTGCCCATAACATAGATTTCAGGCCTTGTTTTTGCTGTTCCTTTTGGAAATAAGTTACCCTCCGGAATGTCGTAACTGCCATCTTCCTTCACCTTAATACGCAAAATTTTTCCTCTCAAATCATTGGTATTGCTACTACTCCTTCTGGCATCATATTGTTCGAAACCTTCACGGTTATCAGTAGGACCAAATCCTTTATTTGCGAAGGGGGTAGGAGAGTCGAAAGGGGTTGAATTATCGCCGGTACTTAAGTATAAAGTATGATCAGTGCCAAAAGCAATGGAGCCCCCTGTGTGACAACAAATTTCCCGTTGAGAATAAAATTGCAAAACTATTTTTTCACTAGAAGCTACCAACGTATCGTTTTCGAATTTGAAGCGCGACAAACGATTTACTGAAGTGTCGGTTGGACTGTAAAACAAATAAACATAATGATTCTTCTCAAAATCAGGATCTGCTTGCAGACCCAATAAACCCTCTTCCGCATTTACACCCTCGGTATGTGTTTTCCAATATACATTCAAAAAGCCCACTTGCTTAATTGTCTTGGTTTCATTTTTATATAGCATCAATTCACCACGACGTTGCGCGATCAGCACATCTAAGTTTGGCAACACCGTCATTTCTGTTGGTTCAAACAAAGTGCCTGTTGTAAGTGGAACTTTTGTAAATCGATCTTCCTCCGGAACTCGAAGGGTAGTAGCTTTTTCGTATTTAAGCTTTTTATTATCGCCGATTGCATATTCAATACCCCCTAAAATGTGTTTAAGGTAATTATCATCTGCAAAACTTTCTTCAGTATGTCCCAATTCGGTATACCATGCACGGCCACCATCATAATCGTGGTACCAAGCCATTGGATGGTAGTCTCCGTTTTTACCTCCTTCATACGATTTCTCGTCGATGGAGATCAGAACCTTCACATCTTTTGATAATTTCTTAAAATTGTACCATTCGTCCTTTCGCTTCCAGCTATCAGGTAGATGTTTAGTGGAGCCATGCGTTTTGTCTTTAATCTGAAGGACAGCTTCTTGTTGTGCGGGGTGACTTTCAAAATACCCTCCCACAAGGCCTCCGTACCAGCCCCAATCGTACTCCGCATCACTGGCAGCATGAATACCAACGTATCCGCCGCCGGCTTGTATATAGCGTTCAAAATCAGCCTCTTGATAGTTGTTTAAGAGATCTCCGGTAGAATGCAGGAAAACTACGGCTGAGTAGTTTTTCAAACTGTCTTCATTGAAATAAGAGGCATCTTCTGTTGTGTCTACCAGAAAGCCATGCTCTTGACCAAGTTTCATGATAGCGGCTTGACCAACGCCAATCGAGCTGTGTCTAAATCCGGCGGTTTTTGAAAATACGAGGATTCGGGGTTTCCCGCTTCTCGAATTGCAGGCACTCAGAATCAATGTACTAAGTGCCAATAGGGAAAGCAATTGTTTCAGTTTCATACGTTTAAGGTGATAAGGCTCTAAAGATAAGTTCTTTGAGGAGTATTTGGGTATTTTTGGGCTGAATGGCGGTTTCTATGGATGGAATCTTTTTCTAATCTGACACGTAAAATATCCTTTGAATTTCAAGAAAATAGCCTACCTTTGCACTCCATTTGCAAGAATGGTGACCTTTAACTAGGTCAATTTTATTCCGAATGAGGTCTGATAAGGGTTCCACCGGTGTGGAAACACCTCCAAGGGTAAACAAATAAACCAGGTAAAATGCCTAAGGTAAAAACAAACTCAAGCGCGAAAAAGCGCTTCAAGGTGACTGCTACAGGTAAAATCACTCACCAAAAATCGTTCAAACGTCACATCCTTACTAAGAAGTCTAAGCGTCGTAAACGCGCGTTGGCTAAAGACGGTGTAGTTCACAAATCAAACATGGATTTTGTAAAACGTTTATTGCGTTTGAAATAATCCAAACTCGTCACAACATTCATTAATACTCAAATTATTACAATATGCCTCGTTCAGTAAACGCCGTAGCCTCTAGAGCTCGCCGTAAAAGAATTCTTAAGAAAGCAAAAGGATATTACGGAAAACGTAAAAACGTATATACAGTTGCGAAAAACATCGTAGAAAAAGGTCAAACTTATGCTTACGTTGGTCGC
>DGDD01000227.1:1574-27145 GCA_002385265.1 Chitinophagaceae bacterium UBA3961 | reverse complement strand
CGTTTGCACTGCATATCGTTTATTGGTGCTACTGATGTGTGACCCCTACAGGGTCAATTGCATTGCACATCTTTTACTGCTGCTACTAATGTGTGACCCTTACAGGGTCGTTTGCATTGCACACCGTATACTGGTGCTACTGATGTATGCCCCCAAAGAGTTGTGGTTTATTTTATTTTACATTAAACGCAATTCAAAGCTCCAATACCCTTCCCATCCAATACACATCTTTCAGAGCCCCATTATTAATTATTAATTCTTAATTATTAATTATCTTCTGTTCATAACTAAACAATATCTTATCCTGAAAGTTAATGAATTGCACGAACAGACTGTTGGCTGTTATCGAGCAAGCCATATACCCTTGATCCGATGATTTGAATTTGGTGAGGTCCGGATAGCCGTTTACCAATCTCGATTCTGAAGCGGCCCCACTAATATAATAAGTTGTAGCACCGGAGGGTGCTATCAATTCTTGATGATGCTCATGACCACAGATATACGCTGCTACTTTATACTTGGCAAACATCGGCTCCAAGGTTGATCGCAAGCGTTGCGTTTCTTTTGTGTCTTTTCTCCAACCGCCTGTATAAAGCGGATGATGGCCCACTACTATTTTCCATCGGGCCTTGGATGAACGAAGTACACTGTCTAACCAATTCAACTCTTTTGCTAAATAGGTGGAGTCGTATTTCGAGCCATCGGGCTTGTCGCCGCGCAATAATTTCTCCATTGGATCGGTGTCAAGAAATACAAACAATGCCGAGCTTGTGTCGGCACGATAGGTTTTTGTGTAATAGCGAGCCGGCATGTCCCAGCGACTGCTAATTTTTGAATACTGTACTTGCGCATCGGGATTGGTGCCATAATCGTGGTTGCCCAAAACCGGATGCCATTTTTCATACAAACTGTGAGCAGTATAAATCGACTCAAAAGAACTGATCCAATGATAGTCTTGCGTGCTTTGAACGCCTCTCGGATAAAAATTATCGCCCGTAGCAATAATGAAAGAAGCCTCTAGATCGTGCGCAGCTCTACCCATTGAAGCCGCCACTTCTTTCTGATGATTTTCTCCATTTCTTCCCCAATCGCCCATTACTAGGAAATGCAAAGCATTGGGCTTTTTCACTAGACCGGGAATGGAACCACCCGTGTATCCTTGATCTGCCAATACCGGAGCCTGGGCTGTTGCACTATTGGAAATAAAACCAATCACTACGAATAATAAAGAAGTAACACTCCATTTTTTCATCATACATCTATTGTTGAATGAGTGAAACAAGAAAGGAAGTGGCTTTCGCCAACTTCCTTCTGATTGTACCATACTTGATCTATTGATTGCTTAGTAGCCCGGATTCTGAGTTAAGTAATTGGGGATATTCGAAGCACCGTCAATAGCGGTTTGTGGAATCGGGAACACACGCATGTTTTTGTTCGTGTTTGTTTTCTCCGTCCAAGTTCCTTCGTATTTATCGAAGCGAATCAAATCAGTTCTACGATGCATTTCCCAATACAATTCAAAACCTCTTTCTCTTAACAATGTTTCCAAAGTAATTGCGCTCAATGGAGCTGCTTTCACAGTGCCATTCACGCGAGCGGCACGTACAGTGTTTACATCGGCCAATGCGCCTGCATTATCTCCTTTTCTCAATTTCGCTTCAGCGCGCATTAAATACACATCTGCAATACGTACAATGGGAATATCAGCATCGCCGAAGTTTCTACCTGAAGTAGATTTCGCACTGAATTGGAATTTCAAAACGCGGTAACCGGTGCTGTAGTTACTTCCCTCAGCAGTATAGTCAATTGCTTTTGTGAAATTAACGGCCAAAGTTGGCTTGTTACGTGTTACGTTGTAAAGCTTAGCAACTTTGAAATCTCCGTTTGCACATTTTACGAATGCACCACTTACGCGGATCAATCCCCACTGTTGTCCTCTTAAAATACCACGGTTCATTTTGAAATCTGCAGCCTTCACGCAGGTATCATCGGCCTGAACTGCCAAATTGGTTTGAGAAAAACGTGGATCAGCTAAAGAAGGATCTACTGAACCCGCAGCTGCTTCCCAAGTATTGTAAAAATCGGGAGTAATAGCAGGACCATCGGTACCATTGGCTGCCGGATAAGCAGTTAAAGGAAACTGATCGCCCGACAATGAGAAATAAGCCAAACGGTTGTGACCATTCAATTCCGCTCTCTGATCTACCGCAAACACCAACTCCTTATTGTTATGATTATCATCGTTGAAAATTGAAAAATAATCACTGCTCAAAGCATAAGTACCGGAACTGATAATGCGATTAGTATAGTCGATCACCTTATCCATATCATCGGCAGAGAAGGTATGTGTTGCGGCATAACGATCACGGTATACAGACGCATTCAAATAAATACGAGCTAACAAACCGTATACAGCATTTTTAGTGATGCGTCCTGGACCTGCAGTAGTTGTTAAATCGGGTTCAGCAGCTACTAAATCGGAGATGATATAATCCAAAGCCTCTTTATCTCGCACCAGTTTAGAGATATCATCCGGCTTCTCTTTAATGAAAGCAAGATTGAACATGTCCAAAGCCAACCAGTTGTAAAAACCACGCATGGCTCTTGCTTCTGCGATATAGGTTTTTGCATTCGCATCTTTGTTATCAGCTAACGCGTTGATAGCAACCACAGATCTTGATAAACTTTGAGTGATCAAGTTCCATGTATCACGAACATTGGGGTCGGTACTGGTGGTTTCATGCTTGTGCAATGAAATATAGATACCATTATCACCCCAATCGGTGCCACCTCTGTAAGGGAGGATCGCTTCGTCAGTAGAAATTTCTTGTAAAGCGAAATAAGTAGTATGGCGGTAAATATCCGGCAGACGCGCATATACCGGAGCAATCAAACCATCAGCAATTTGCTTTTGTGTTTGTCCTGTAACAGAAGTCTCATCGAGAATCTTCTCATTTAATTTGGTGCACGAAAACATTAAGGTGAGCACCGCAATTACTGCAATTCTTTTATTAAACATAACGTATTATTTTAGAAGCTTACTTGTAATCCAATAATGATAGAACGTGCTTTAGGATAAGAGAGGTAATCAATACCGTAGCTCAATACTCCATTGATCTGACGATCGTTGTTAACCTCAGGATCGAATCCATCGTACTTGGTTTTCACCCAAAGGTTTTGGCCTGTAAGTGACACTCGCAAGTTTGAAATGTAATTGTCGATATGAAGCTTTCTTACATTCAATGTGTATCCAATGCTGGCGTTGTTCAATCTCAAATAGGCGCCGTCTTTCAAGAAACGTGAACTTACAGGAGCCGCATTACTGGTACTTTCTGTAGGATAGCTCAACGCTTCAGAAGTAGTGTTCAAACCTTTGAACAAACGGAGCTTGTAGAAGAAGGCATTGGCAGTGTTGTCGTAGATCTTATTTCCTGAAACGCCGTTGAAATTCAAACTAGCATCGAAGCCTTTGTATGAGGCAGTGAAATAGAAAGCATAGATGGTTTTAGGCAAGGCAGAACCTGCTGCTACGCGGTCTTTATCACTGATAATACCATCACCATCTACATCCTTATAACTACTGTTTCCATTTGCATCCATTCCGGTGAATTGTTTCAAGAAGAAAGTACCGATGGGTTGATTGTTGATATAGCCATTGATGGTAGCAGAGGTTAAACCTGAACCCGATGCAGATCCTGAAGGAATAACAGAGTAAGGAGAATTCTTAACAATATTGTCTAAGAAAGCAATATTGAAACCGGCACCATACGTAAACTGACGTTTAGTTGTATGACGGTAGTTCAAATCCAATTCCAAACCCTTGTTTACAATTTCCATGTTCTTCACGTTCGTCCAAACCGTACCGGCAGGTTGAATAGGATCAGCAGGAACTACTTCTAACAGAATGTTGGTCGACTTCTTTTGAAATACATCTAATGAACCATTCAAATCGCCATTGAAGAATCCAAAATCCAAACCGGCATTCACTTGCTTTGAAACCTCCCACTGAATATCAGGATTTGCCAAGCGGGTAAATGTAGTACCGGCAGGATAGTTGGCGCTATTGTCCAAAGGATAAGAAGTAGAAGCAGAAACGCTTGAAGTATACAATGCTTGGGTAATTTTCGAAGGAATTTCCTGGTTACCCGTTAAACCCCAACCTGCTCTCAATTTCAAGTTTGAGAAAGGAGTAGACTTCATGAACTTCTCTTCAGTAATTCTCCAACCGGCACTGAAAGAAGGGAAATAACCATACTTATTGTTCTTACCAAATTTCGATGAACCATCGGCACGGAAATTCGCAGTCAACAAATACTTACCCATGTAAGCGTAGTTGATACGACCGAAATATGATTGTAGTTCATTTTGAATTGCATAGCCACCGGGCTTGTTGTTCGCCAAGGTCAATTCTTGACCTAAACCCGGATTATTGATAGGTTCTACAGCAGCGTTGGGGAATTTATTAATGCTGAAGTTCTTACCGGCCAATTCTATCTTTTGATATGAAAATCCTAACAACGTACTGATGTTGTGCGCATTCACTTTCAAATCGTAGGTCAAATAGTTCTCAATTAGGGTATTGAGGTTTGAACTGGTGAAATTGTCTAAACGACCATCACGCTGGGGTACCGTACTTGGCAATGATTGAATATCACGAACTGATGTTGAGTTGTCTACACCAATATTCAATTTGTACACCAAGCCGGGCAACAGACGAAGTGAAGGATAAATGTTTGCAATGGTTCTGTTGATGGTGGTAACATCTTTTTCCAATTGGAAGGTCACCAATGGATTATTCAAATCGAGGTAACGAGCGGGATTACCTGCTGAATCATAAGGAGCATAAGTAGGGTTATTGGCCAATGCATCTCCAATTACACTTGAAACAGGAGGACGCAAATTGTAGGTGCGAGACACGTTCACATTCGCGTCAATCACCAATTTATTGTCCCAAAAACGTTGAGTAGCATTGAAACGACCAGTATAACGATCCAAGTCATTGTTTTTAACAATACCTTGTTGCTTCTGCGCATTGAAAGATGCATAGTAGGTGAGTTTATTGCTACCACCGCTCAAACTCAAGTTATGCTCTTGAGTGAATGCATTGCGCATGATCAGGTTTTGCCAATCGGTATTCGCACCTTTATCTACCAATGTGCCATTGATCTTTCCAATCTCTGCTTTGTATTGAGCAGCAGAAAATACATCAATTTTATTGGCAACTTGTGAGAAGGTAAATGCAGAACTGTAGTTCAACGTAGAAGTACCAGCTTTCCCTTTTTTAGTAGTGATGAGGATAACACCGTTTGCACCACGAGCACCGTAGATAGCTGTAGCAGATGCATCTTTTAATACGTCGATGGCATCAATATCGTTAGGGTTGATAAAGTTCAAAGGGTTTCCGGCGCCACCGGTTGAAGAGTTATCGAGAGGCAATCCATCTACAACGAACAAAGGAGTAGAACCAGTTCTCACACCACCTGGACCACGAACCGTGATCGACAACTGAGCACCCGGCTCACCAGTAGAAGAGGTAACGTTTACACCTGCTACTTTACCTTGAATCAATTGTTCTGGGGAGTTGATCACACCTCTGTTGAACGATTCGGCTTTGATTGATTTAACGGCACCGGTAACATCTCTTTTACTTTGGGAACCGTACCCTACTACTACCACATTCGCCAATTCAGAAGAAGTGGCTTGCATTAATACAGCAATAGTAGTTTGATTTCCTACGGCAATCTCTTGGGTTTGAAACCCTACGAAGGAAATCTGTAGTGTATCTATGGCATTTACTTGAACAGCAAAGTTTCCCGCTTTGTCGGAACTAGATGCAGCACCGGTACTTTTCACTTTCACGGTTGCGCCCGACAAGGGTAGATTGCTTGTTTGAGAAATCGTTCCTTTGAGTGTGCGGAGCGATTGCGAGAAGGAGAACAGGGAAGTCATAATAAGAAAAAGCAAGAGACTTCCGTACTTAATTTTGGTCATAAATGTCATTTTTACAATTATTCGCAAAAGTAAGTGTGGATGTATTTTTTCGTGCACCGTAGCGCATTGTTAATGATAGGGTAATGTTATTTGCAATTTATTAATGAAGAGGTAATGATTTGGTAGCGATTGGGGAGGTAGGTGTTAGGCATTAGGCGTTAGGCTTTAGGTAATGCATTCACCGCTAAGAGCGCAGAGACCGCGAAGTTGTCGCAAAGAGTATTCCTTTCACGTCCATCTTATCTTTTTCACCGCAGCGGCGCAGCGATCGCAGCGAAAACGCAGCGCTAGCAGTCTCTCTACCTTTCCTCGCTTCCCTTCTCCTATAATTCTCGTTCCTGTGCACGGCTGCTACATTATTAATTGTTAATTATTAATTATTAATTATTAATTACCTCCTCTCTTCTTCACTTAAAAAACAAAAGTCCCGATAGACATCGGGACCGCTAACAGTCGCATGAGAAATATATACTAAAATCTAACCATTGTTCATAAACTGCCTGCAAGATAGAACAGGCTTATTACCGCATTGTAACGAGAGTATTACCATACCATGAAAAGAAAATCCCGCCAATTGGCGGGATTTTCAAACTATAGGAAATTCTAAACTTATTAGTTGTTAACAAACTTTGTCCAACCCTTCCACCAGTTTGATTCAGTTCCTGCAGGAGCAATAGCACCGCGGAATGTAACAGTTGTGAAGAAAGTATTAGTGAGTTTAGGATCTGTAAAGCTAGCGCCGTTCAAAATCTTTTGGTTACCGTTTGAACCAGCGAATGGAGTAGGATCTGGAGCACTGTAGTTGAATGGTTGAATCAACTTCGCATCGCTTGTATTGGTCAAAATATCGTTGTTATAGAAGCTAGTTTGGAACCAGTTCAACATACTTGCATCGTTAGCACCTGTAGGGGCACTTCCACTTACAGTATACTTAACATTGATAGTGTTACCGGCCAATGTTGTGTTCCGAATTCTCAAAGTGCTATCGTTAACGTTCAAGTCAGTTGGAGTACCAGTACTTGCATCAATCAATACAGCCTGAGGCCAACCCATGATAATAGAATTAAAAATAGAGATTGAAGAGTTTCTTCTAATCTGTGCACCTGCACGGAACAAGGTGTTACCGGTATTGGCCAATGTAGCGCGAGGACCGATAGCAGTGATATTACTGAATACTGCTGTAGTTTTTGGAGTAGCAGTAGTACCGCTGGCGTTGTTATCGCTTTCAAATGCTTCTGAAGTAGAGATATCGGCGATCAATGAATCTCTCAATACCAACCCGAATTGAACGTTTCCGCTGAAACCGTTATCAGTATCGAAATCATCATCTTGTGTTTTATAAGCGATCAAATACTTACAGTTCACCGTTCCACCAAACCACTCATAGGCATCATCTTTAGCATAAGTAACTTGAACGTGGTCGATAGTAGTACCACTACCTACTGCTGCCATGGTTAAACTGTTCAATTCTTTATCAGGTTGGAATGCATATCCTGCATACTCAATACGAACATATTGTAAAGTACCTGAATTGTCGTTGGCAATAGCTGTAGGAGCAACAGCATCACCGGAACCGGCCAAGCCATCTCCATTCGCGTTATCGATACCGCCTTCAGCCTGATACAATCCTGCTATACCATTGAAACTGGTATTAACCGGAGCTTTACCAAGAAGAACGATTCCACCCCAGTCACCTGAAGCTGGGCTAGCGGCCGCAGAAGTAAACACGATAGGTTCAGTAGGCGTACCAATTGCAATCAACTTAGAACCACGAGTAATGATCAGAGCAGCCACATCGCTTCCGCTGAAAGAACCTTTAATGGTTGTACCTGCTTCAACAGTCATGGTGTGATTACCCACCATATAAACCAACCCTTTCAGGATATAAGTGTTTGCTTTTCTTAATACGGTATCAGCATTGATTCTTCCAGACAGTGTAATGGTTTGTCCTGTAGAACCTGTACCAGGTTGAGTTACAATGATCACTTCCTTCTCGCCATCCATTTCAATTTTGCGGCATCCTGTAATTGCTAATGCAGCAAGGGCGATGGAATAAAATAACGACTTCTTCATTTTGTTAATTATTAAAAAGTTTAGAACGAATAGTTAAAGCTTAAGTTTACGTTGGTTCCGAATTTTCTAGAAAAACGAACCGCATCTTTTCCTTTTTCAAACTTGGTGTTTGAATCAATATTTTGATAGAAGTACTGAGTTTGATTCAATATGTCTGATACATTCAGACGAAACTCTCCCTTCTTATTAAATACCTTCTTAGCAACTTGAAAGTCTATCAAATCACGTGGAGCCTCATAAATATCTGGAGAACCTGCACCGGCACTGATATCACCTACTAAGTAAATACGTTCACCAATTCTGTTATACAACATTGTAATATTTAATCCGTATTTTTCTACATCGTACAACAATCCAAAGTTCACGAGGTAAGGCGATTGACCTTGTAAAGGACGGTCTACTTTAAATCCTTGGTCTTTGATACGGCTATAGATATAAGCACCATTGGCTTGTACTGTAAAGTTTTTGAAGGCTGATCCTAACTTGTCAAGCTTTTTACGCAATTCCAACTCAAGACCGAAAGTATTAGCCTTTTCAGGGTTTTGATAAGAGAAGGTAGAAGCACCGCCACTTCCTTCGTTGAAAATCTGTTCAATTGGATTGGCGAAGTACTTATAGAAAGCACCTGCACTGAACACTTCCCCTGAACGCGGATAGATTTCGTATCGAACATCGAAGTTGGTTACTTTTGTTCTTTTCAAAGCAGGATTACCTTGCACTGAAGCATTCAATTCGAAATCGTAGATATTCAAATAAGATAACTCGCGCAATTCCGGACGAATCACTGTTTGTGAACCCGATAAACGTAAATTGGTTTTTGCATTCACTTTATAAGTAGCATTCAATCCTGGTAAAAAATCCTGAACAACTGTATGTGTATGACGTGGATCCCATGTTTTCACGCTTCCTACCAATTGATCGTAGTGTTCGAATCGTCCACCCCAAACTACGCGGAAATTAGCACCGAATTGATTATCGAATTGCAAGAACCCTGCATTCAAAATGGTGTTTGCGAGGTAACGGAAATTTCTTCCTTTAATAGCATCAAAACCAAATAATGTTCCTGTCCCGTCACCGAAGTTGGTAGAATCGAAAACAGTAGTTGCAGGCTGTAATCTTAAAGTAGCATTATCGGTTGGCAAATAGTTTGCAAACAATTTTGCATCGTACAAGCGATCTTTGATTTGCAGCATATAACCGGCTTTCACAGTTTGCTTTTGTCCGAATAGTTCGAAGCTTTCGCTCAAATCGCCACCGGCAGTATAGATATAATCACTCAAATCTTGATAAATACGGCTTCCGCTTTGTTGAGAAAGTGAATTTGACACCACTAGTTTATAAGGATCCGTTCCTGTGGTTGATTTTGAATAAAGAATTCTTCTTTGATCAGGAATATAACCGTCTAAAATATTGAAAGCGCCGTACCATTTCAATTTCAAACTTTTGCTCAAACTATGATCTCCGGCTAATTGTGTAGTGAAGAAAGTATTTTGTTTGAAGCTCAATTCTGTTCCTCTCAATAGTTCATCTCTGGTATAATCGATACCCGAGCGATTGGTAACTGAATTGGTAGTATTGGTATTGATGATTGCTTTTGCAGAGATTTTATTGAAAGAATTCAATTGAATGGCGAAACTAGCCAATCCCCCTACAGAAACATTTTGACTGTATCGATCATCCTGAAAATCATAGTTAACACTAAATACTCCAGAAGACAAGCTATTGCTTCTGTTATCTAGTTTCAAGAAGCGGTTGTTTTTATTATAAGTAATACCAAAACTACCACCTACTGTTTTACCAAACCATTTGGAAGTAAACCCACCGTTCATTTGAAACGAACTGTTGAAAGGAGCATTGATTTTTTCAGGAGCCCATGCATTGCGCATTTGCTTGCCAATCGCTGTTTTCTCTGCAGCTGTTAAAATATCAAACTCACTTTTAGTTGTGTAGCTGGAAGGCAATGCACGCGTTCCATCGTCAATACCCAACCAATCGTATTTGCCGGGTTTGTCGCGGTAAAAATCTTTACCAATGGTTTGTGTATTGAAACCGGTTCCCAACTGCACATTGAAAAAGTTTGCACTAGGGATATCTTTTGTGTTTACTTGAATCAAACCACCAGCCCACTCACCGGGGTATTCAGGAACGAATGCTTTGTTGATCACGATGTTATCGATCATTGAAGCAGGAATCAAATCGAAAGAGAAAGTTTTACGATCAGGCTCTGTACTTGTTAACAAGATACCATTCAACATTGCTTGGTTGTAACGATCGGCCAAACCACGCACTACAATGAAACGACCTTCTTGGATACTCGCACCCGGTGTTCTTTTCAATACTTCACCGGTATTTCTATCTGGAGATCTGCGAATGGTTTCTGCAGATATTACAGAGGCAACTGTATTAGTGTTCTTTTGGAAAGAAATGATAGAAGCTGCAGTTTCTCTTCTCGCATTGCTGCGTTGAGCAGTAACTGTAACGGTGCTGAGATTTGATTTAGAAAATTTCAAAGTGATGTTCAACTCGTTCACGGCACCTTTGGTAACTTCAACATCTTCGATTGTTTTCTTTTCATACCCAACTGCGGTAATTTCAAGATCATATTTTTTACCTGCAGCCAAGTTGATAGTGAAATATCCTTCATTTGAAGAAGTAACGCCTCCGCCAACACCCACTATCTTAATGGTTGCTCCGGCAACCGGCTGATTCTTTTCATCCAAAATACGTCCGCTGATCTTTCCGGTTTGAGCCAGAGCGGTCAACGAAACGAAGAGGAATAATAACAGTGCAGAAATTTTGCTCACAACTAAGTCATTTTGTTGCCGCAAAAGTAGCAGCGCACTATTACCGTAACATTACGCCAATGTTACCGAATCGTATCCTGTATATTACCGTAATGTTAACGAGTGCCCTAACTAAAGGATAAAATGATTGCACTAAAAAGTTTAAATAATTGATTTACAAATACATACAATTGCTGGAAATTTAAACTGATGAAAACCAGTTAGAAAAATGAAAAACTGTAATATCAATACAATCAAGCACTTATAAAATGCCCCTTTTCTTTAAACAAACCCTAATTCCATATTCTTGTAACATTAACCGCTTCGTTTTAAAAAATTTGGATCACGAATTCTCGCTTGACCTGGTTTTACCCTTGGATGATTTGTAGCATTAGCATGAAATAATGGAATTCGATATTGATTGTCAATGATTTAAGAAATAAAAACCCTCCATTTGATGGAGAAACTGCACTTATTGATTCGACATATATATTATATCAGTAGCAATCAACTCTTCCAAAAGCTGTTAAATGAGTATAAATTCTAATATTAAGAAATTGTTACCAATAGAAAGGGTAATACAAATGAAACATGAAACGGTAATCTTTGCGGAAATTAATAGTTATGGGCTTGAATTCCTTCATGAAGATTTTCTTACCGAAAGACAAGATTTTTTACACCCTCTTTGAAGAAGTTGCCGACAATGTAGCCCTGATGGGAAAGACACTGAAAGCGGTAGTTAACGAACCGGATTTTGATACTAGAGCCGCCATCATTGCAAAAATCGAAGACCTCGAGCATGCTAACGATGAACTAACGCATCGCATTTTTACAGAATTGGGTAGAAATTTCATTACCCCTTTCGATAGAGAAGACATTCATTACTTGGCAACATCTCTCGATGATATTTGTGACTTTACTTATTCTACCGCCAAAAAAATCAACTTCTATAAGATCAATCCAAACGATCAAGGCATCCAAAAATTTGCTGACCTTATTGAACAAGGATGTGAAGTAATTAAAACGGCTGTAAAAGAATTGCGCAACATGAAAAACATGCGCAATATCACCGATGCTTTGGTGAAAGTAAACAGTATCGAAAATCAAGCTGATGATATCTTCGACTTAAGCATCGATCGCTTGTTCGAAACAGAACCGGATGCGAAAGAAGTGATTAAAAAGAGAGAGATCTATCAGATCATGGAATTGGTTACCGACAAATGCGAAGATGCAGCGAACGTAATCGAATCTATCGTAATTAAGTACGCATAATCGCACAAATTCCATCAAATGACACTGGTAATAATAATTATTATACTGGCATTGATATTTGACTACATCAATGGTTTTCATGATGCAGCAAATTCAATAGCCACCATCGTTTCAACTAAAGTACTCACGCCTTTCCAAGCAGTACTGTGGGCCGCTATGTTCAATTTTGTGGCCTTTTTCTTATTCAAAGATCATGCAGTAGCCAATACCATTTCAAAAAGCGTTCAACAAGAGTTCATTACCCTCCCGGTAATCCTCTCAGGCCTTATTGCGGCTATCATGTGGAACCTACTTACCTGGTGGTATGGTATTCCCTCTTCATCTTCGCACACACTAATTGGCGGTTTTGCAGGAGCAGCCATTGCACACGCATATAGCTCTAAAGGTTACCTTCCCATTAGCAAGATTGTAGAGAGCACGTACATCATTCAAATCTTATTGTTTATTTTCTTAGCGCCGGTAATTGGTATGGCCATTTCAATGTTCATTTCATTGGTCACCATTTCGCGCAACTTCTTCTTGAAAGTTGGTATCATCCTTCTTGCTGCGTCCGTTACTTACTGGATGTTCTTGAATTTCCAAGCTTCTAAAATGGAAAAGAATCTGGAAAAATATTACTCAGTAGATAAGCTGAAAAAACAAGTAGAAAAAGACCCATCCAAACAGATAAATTTAGATTCGGCCCTCGCAAAATATAAAGCCGCAAAACCTATGTTGGCAGAATATCACTCCATTGGAGGAGCAGGTGTTGCCGCAAAAATTGCTACAATTGACCCCGGTGTTAACGTTGCTAAACTCACAAAGGATATTGAAAAGGCCGACAACTCGATCATTCGTAAATCGCTCATGATCATCATTGGCATTTTTATCCTCTGCTACCTTTATTTTGAAAAGATAAAAGAACCAAACGCTTATACCATTGCCGGAATGTACAAAAGACTTCAATTGTTGTCTTCCGCAGCCTTCAGTATCGGTCACGGTGGTAACGATGCCCAAAAAGTAATGGGTATTATAGGTGCTGCTCTAATAGCGGGTGGACAGATCAAAGACTTCAAAGACCTTCCAAACTGGGTTCCCATTGCCTGTTATACAGCTATCGGTTTAGGAACCTTGAGTGGTGGTTGGAAGATCGTAAAAACCATGGGTACTCGTATTACCAAGGTAACTCCTCTGGAAGGAGTAAGTGCAGAAACCGCCGGTGCCTTAACCTTATTCATGACCGAGCAGTGGGGTATTCCGGTAAGTACTACCCATACCATCACAGGTTCTATCATTGGGGTAGGTGCTACCAAACGTCTTTCAGCGGTTCGCTGGGGTGTTACTCTCAACCTACTTTGGGCTTGGATTTTAACCATCCCCGTAAGTGCGGTGCTCGCGGCTGTAGTTTACTACATCGTTCGATGGATCATTCCGGGTGCTTAATCACCCTAAAATATAGAAAAGAGGCAACTGGGGAGTTGCCTCTTTTTTTATGCAAAAGATTGGGTGAAATGGCAATAATTTGCTTGTTTTACTGTTGATATACAATAAAATAGAAACCATGAAAGGAATAATACTTGCCGGAGGTTCTGGAACCCGATTGCATCCCATAACCTATGCAATCAGCAAGCAGATCATGCCTATCTACGATAAGCCCATGATCTACTACCCCCTCTCTACCCTGATGCTGGCAGGCATTCGTGAAATTTTGATCATTTCTACTCCCCATGACCTCCCCCAATTTGAACGCTTATTGGGAACCGGTGAACAATTAGGATTGAAATTCTCCTACGCAGAACAAGCCGTTCCCAACGGATTGGCCCAAGCCTTCGTAATTGGAGCAGATTTTATTGGAAACGATTCTGTGGCACTGGTATTAGGAGACAATGTTTTTTACGGCTCCGGACTCGGCATTCAACTTGAGAAAAATACCAAGCCTAACGGCGGTATCGTGTACGCCTATCGTGTAAGCGACCCCGAAAGATACGGCGTGGTGGAATTTGATAAAAACAACACCGTTATTTCTATAGAAGAGAAACCGGCTCAACCCAAAAGCAATTTTGCAGTGCCCGGACTTTATTTCTATGACAACGAAGTGGTTTCAATCGCTAAAGAACTTCAACCAAGTCCAAGAGGCGAATATGAAATAACCGATGTAAATAAAGAATATCTTCGCAGAGGTAAACTCCATGTTTCCATCCTCGACCGAGGAACAGCATGGTTGGATACCGGAACTTTTGATTCATTGATGCAAGCGTCACAATTCGTTCAAGTAATTGAACAACGTCAAGGCATCAAAATCGCTTGTATCGAAGAAATCGCTTACCGCAAAGGTTTTATCAACGCTGCTCAACTCGAAAAAATGGCGCAGCCATTGTTGAAAAGCGGATATGGCCAGTACCTTATGAATCTGTTGAAAAACAACTAGTATTCAAAACCATCTAACATGAAGAAAATTCTGGTTACCGGAGGATGTGGCTATATTGGTTCACACACCATTGTAGACTTAATCGAAAACGGATTTGAAGTAATTTCTGTCGATAACAATTCTCGTTCTTCTCCACGCATCTTAGAAGGCGTTGAAAAGATCACCGGTAAGAAAGTAAAGAACTACAAAGTTGATCTCTGTAATTTCGATGATACGTTCGCTATTTTTCAAGAGAACGAAGACATTGCCGGCATCATTCATTTTGCAGCTTTCAAAGCGGTGGGTGAATCGGTAGAGCAACCTTTACTGTATTTTGAAAACAATATGGTGAGTTTGATCAACCTCTTGAAATGCGTGCAGGAGTTCAATGTTCCCAACTTTGTATTCTCTAGTTCATGTACGGTTTACGGCAATCCCGATCAAATTCCGGTAACTGAAAATACACCTCCCAAACCTGCTGAATCGCCTTATGGCTACACCAAGCAAATGGGAGAGCAAGTAATCAATGAATTCTCAAAAGCCAACCCAACCAAGTGCATTCTTTTGCGCTATTTCAATCCGGTTGGTGCGCATCCTTCAACCTTGATTGGCGAATTACCACTCGGTAAGCCGGCCAACTTGGTTCCGGCCATCACACAAACAGCGATCGGAAAAATTCCGGTGATGAATGTGCATGGCAACGATTATCCAACCAGAGACGGTTCTTGCGTAAGAGATTATATTCATGTTTGTGATATCGCTTCCGCTCACACGAAAGCATTGCAATTGTTGCTTAGCGGTAAATCGAAAAAGCGTTGCGATGTATTCAACTTGGGAAGTGGCAATGGTGTAACAGTATTGGAAGCCATTCAAGCTTTTGAAAAAGTGAGTGGAGTGAAATTGAATTATGTACTAGGTCCACGCCGCCCGGGTGATGTGATCGCTATCTATGCGAACAATGATCATGCTTGTCAGGCTTTGGATTGGAGTATCAAATATAGTTTAGACGAAATGATGTTGACCGCTTGGAAATGGGAGCAAAAGATTCAAACCGATGCTCGCTTTTATCAGAACAAGTCGGCCGGACTGAATTAAACCTTTTATATGAAACTGCTTACCTCCATCTGGTTGATCGCCGGATGGTTTTCTTTTTATCAGACCCCTGTGTTGGAAAGTAGATCGGTGATTGAGAATACGGTTTCGATAAAGATGCCCGTAGAGTGGAAGCCTATGCCCGATTATCAGATCAAGATAAAATATCCGGGATCAAATCCTCCAAAGTACGTATTCAGCGATAAATCTGGCACCATTAGCATTGCATTCAATTTAACCGAAAGCAAGGCATCGCCGCAGGTATTGGAACAGTATTTCAATGTATTGAAGAAAAGTTTGGAAGACGCCTACCCTTCTGCCGAATGGCAAAGTTCAGAAATCACTACTATTAATAACAAGAAGGTGGGTGTATTTAAGTTGCTTACTCCTGTAAAAGACGATACTATTTTCAACTATTTTGTATTTACTGATGTGAATGGAAAATTATTGATCACTACCTTCAATTGTCCGGAGCGAAAAGTGAAGGATTGGGGAAAGGTGAGTGAGGAGATGATGGGGAGTTTGGAGGTAAGGTGAAAGGCTTTAGTGTTCACCGCGAAGATCGCAAAGCGCGCCAAGTTGTCGCAAAGAGCTTTCATCCCCTTTTTCTATCTTCCCGAATCTCGATCTTTTTCTTTCACCGCGGCGGCGCAGCGGTCGCGGCGTTTTCGCAGCGCTGGCAGTTTTTCTGTATTTCCTCCCTTCCCGCAACGGCTTCGCCTGCGGGACTGAAATTTCATTCGCTACGCTTCGTAAATTTCAGCCTCCTCCCTCGTTCCTCGTTTCCTCTTGTCCTCGCTCCTCGTTTCCTCGCTCCTCGTTTCCTCGCTCCTCTCATCCTCGTTCCTCTCCCTCAAAACTTAACATTAGAATTTTGATTCCCTTATTATATTTATTCAAAAAAAATGGGAAAAGAACCTGCCATACTCACGAAGAAAAAGATCAAAGCACTTGTTGAACCGAAACTGTTGCAAGCTACTGCTGAATTTGAATCGAAATTTAGAAAAGGTAAATATGTGTCAGCGGCCAAAAAGATGTCTAAAGTATTTGCTGAACAATTATTGATTGAGTTGAAGAAGGAGGAAAAGATTCAAAAGAAAGCGGCTAAGAAAGCAGCCAAAGCAGCAGCAAAAGAGAAAGCAAAAACCCCTAAAACCAAACCGGCTAAAAAGAAAAAGAAGAATGCCTCCAAGAAATAAAAGGCAGTGGATCATCGGTTTGAAACCCGTCTAATTCCAGTTGCAAAATTTCATCCCAATCGGCCGGATTGGCCTTACCGTCGAGATCCGGCCAGAATTTTACTCCTGCTTTTTCAAAACTGATCAATTCGTATTTAGAAAAATCACGAAGCTTTCCGTCAATGTAATCGAGTTGAGTCTTTTTCAAAAAGCTCAATTTCTCATCTAGTGTTTTCAAAGAATCTGGTAAGCCACTCATTACTTTAATAGTGGGGTCCAATGCCTTTAGCTTTTTTATTTGCTCCAACTGATATACATATACCACAGACCTTTCTATAATATGGTAGCGCTTCATTAACTCAACCAAATGCGCTTCGCTTCCTGCCTTGAAATCAAGATAGAACCCGAGTGATTTTGGTGCAGTTCGCAACACATCTTCAAAACTTGGAATACAGGTATGACCGCCTTTTAATGGGATCGCTGTTAATTGAGCTAAGTTCAGATCAGCTACCAATCCTTTTCTACCCGTGGTTCTATCAATACTGCGATCATGCATCAAAACAAAGGAGCTGTCTTTCGAATATCTTAAGTCCATTTCAACGTAATCGGCTCCGGCATGGAATGCAGCCATCATGCCTTCGATGCTATTTTCAGGCAAGCTACTGTGCAAGCCACGGTGTGCCACAATTATGGGACCTTTGGCCGAATGAAAATCATCCCCCTTAAAAGAAAGTGAAACTAAAGCCAACGCAATGAAATACTTGTTTCTAAACATTCGAATTGTTTTCAATAGCAATAGAAGAAGCAGTACTAGCATTTTCAGAATCAGATTTAGGAACTTGAACAAATACAAATCGCTTGTAAAAGCCATAGATAACCAAGGCTACGAAAGCACCATAAAGCATTCCGATTAAAATATCAGTGGGATAATGCTTCCCCACATAAACCTGAGCGTAACAAATAAGCGAGGCCCAAGCAAACAACCAATAATGATTTCTTGAAGTCCAGTCTTTCAATAAACGATACCAGAGAAAGCTAATGCCGAAATGGTTCGCTGCATGACTCGACGGAAATGAATACTCACCGCCGGGTTCTACTAAGTAGCGCAAGTATTGTTTAAGGAAAGGGTCGTGCAATGGCCGAAGTCGAGCAAACCAAGGTTTGAATAAAGAAGCAGAACCCAAATCGGTTAGTGCTATTAATACAATTGATAAGATCATGAATGAAACATAGTGTTCCTTGGCATTTCTCATCACTAGTGCTAGAACCAAAAAATATAGAGGTAAAGAAGCCAATGGATTTCTGACAATGGGCATTATCCAATCGAGGCATTTTGAATCAAGATCATTGTGAATGAGCAAAACTGCAATTCTGTCGAGGCTATCGATTAACTCAAGCATGCTTCTTCAATTTTAAAGTATTGATAGATTTGATTCCTTATTAATCTTTCACCGGGGGTTTGAGGCCAATTGTCGTTTATCCTTCTAGCGTAAAAACAAAACAACCATTTAAGATGTCGTTCATTGGAGGCAATCATTCCATAATGTTGCAACCAATGTTCACAAGCGTACAAATTGCAATCCATCCACTTAAATACTCGAATAAATTGTTCTTCCTCTTCGGTTAGTTTTGGTGCAGAATCCAAAACAGAATCAATTAATGGAGTGCATATCAATAGTACGTACTCAGCCCATTTTATCTTTTTTGATACTTCGATATGATTGTAGTGGCATTTAAATAATTCCATATCAGCTCTGCTCGCATTCTATTTGTTGCAATGAAATTAGATAGTAGATGTGTTGCCTGTATGACTGAATCATTACCAAATATTTAACTGGTTCACGAAAAATTAATACAGGCATAAAATTTAGGTAAGCTTGGAATCTTTATTTTGTAAATGCCTTGGGCGTGCCGACATTTTATTCTATTCTTATTGCTCATCTCAGCAAGTTTCCTTTTGTTATTCGACCGAACAGAGGGCTTCGCAATGCTGTATCAAAACTTTCAAAAAACGGAATGGAATTTTGTATTCAACTGTTTCACTTTCTTGGGTGACGGCTTGTTTACATTCCTCCTAATTCTCTATTTTATCATTCGGAAAAACTATCAACTTGCTTTACTGATACTTGCAAGCTTTTTGCTTTCAGGATTATTGGTACAAGTGCTTAAAAAGATAGTGGCATTTCCCAGACCAAAAGTTTATTTCGAAACAGTTCTACCGAAATTAGCCAAACAACTTTCAAGCGCAAGAGGCGGGTTCAGCAGTTTCCCATCAGGTCATACTGCTACCGCATTTTCACTGGCAACCATACTCATATTCTTCCATCCTTCCAACAAATGGGGAATCGCATTATTCAGTATTGCATTCATTACGGGTTTGAGTAGGATCGTTTTAGGACATCATTTTCCTTTGGATGTATTTGCCGGTGCTATTCTTGGAATCCTCGCAAGCTTCACTGTAGTTGCTTTGCAAGGTGCAGAGATCTTTAAAAAGTCAAGAATCAAATTTCCGCTACAAGCAGAATGACCACAACACTTATAAAGAAATTGGCCAGTTTTGGAATGGTAGGAATCACAGGGATCGTGATCGATTTTGGCATCACCTGGATTTTAAAAGAAAGATTGAAGGTCAACAAATATCTTGCAAACGCTTGTGGATTCACCGCAGCTGTGATCAATAATTTTTTTCTGAATACTGTTTTCACTTTCAAGGAAGCGAATAGTGATAGTCCGAAACATTTGGCAGCTTTTATCTGCATTGCTCTTATTGGACTGCTCTTAAATACAGGAGTACTTAAACTTCTACAACAGTATACGAAGTTTGGATTCTACTTCGCGAAAGCAATTACCATTGGCTTGGTATTCTTTTGGAATTTCTTCGCAAACCATTATATCAATTATTCGGGATGAAAAATGAGAAATGGTTATACCTTCTAATTATAATTTCTGTGCTACTGAGGCTTTTTCTCAGTGCTCATTTAGAACTTGGAAATGATGAAGTGTACTATACAATTTACGCCAAGCAATTACAACCGGGCTACTTCGATCATCCGCCACTTGTTGGCTATTTGATTTCGCTCACCAGTTTAGGATCTACCCTGCATTCAGAGTTTGCGATCCGATTGGGAGCCATTGCATGCAGCCTCTTCAATCTTTGGTTGACTTATGAAATTGTACTGCTATGGAGTTCTCGCAAAGGTGCATTGATTGCTTTGGGATTGGCAGCAGCTTCACCCTATCTTTCGCTGATAGCAGGAACAATGATTATGCCCGACAGCGCCATGCAAACTTTCTGGATTGCCGCCTTGTATGCAGCGCTGCGCATTGTTTCAGAAAAGAATCCTGAAAAATACTTCTTGCTTTTCGGTATCATGGTGGGACTAGCATCTCTTAGCAAAATACATGGCATTATGCTCTGGGCTGCTCTGGGCTTGTACATTCTTTTCTTCAACATTCGACAACTAAAAAATCCTTTTCTCTATCTTGGCTTCTTGGCTACGTTGATCATTGTTTCTCCATACATCATTTGGAATGCCGACAACGATTTCATTTCCTTTACATTTCATCAAAACAGGGTAAATCATTTTAGTTCCTTGCAAATAGATTCTTTTATTCGGGAACTCTTGGGTGGGTTTTTGTACAATAATCCTATATCGTATATTCTAATAACAATTGTTGTTTTTCGAGAATTGAGGTATAACAGATCTGAACAGTCGCCACAACAAAAATTTTTATTAATAGCAGGCGGACTTCCCATTGTATTGTTCTTATCCCTTTCCTTGTTCAACGATACACTTCCGCACTGGTCGGCGCCCGGCTTTACTTGTCTGATAGTGTATGTTGGCATATGTTTAGGAAAGCATGAAGTCGGATATTTTTCTGAACAAAGAACTGGTAATTGGTTGAAAATGGCCTTATCGTTACTATGCGTTGCGATGGTGGGCTTATACGGTTTTATTAGTTACTATCCAGGAACTACAAGTGGAAATAAGAAAATAGAGATGCTTGGAGATGGAGACCCAAGTTTAGACTTATACGGCTGGAAACAAGTATCCGAAAAACTTCGAGTATTTGTGAATGATAGTTTGCATCAAAAGTCGATCACGCTGGTATGTTCAAAATGGTTTCCGGCGGCGCATGTATATCATTATATAGCGGAGCCGAATCGTTTTGCAATGCTCACTTATGGAGAGTTACACGATTTACATACGTTTCGGTGGTTTGCTCCAACGAATGGAGCTGTGTCAAAAGATCAACCCATCTATTTTATAACTTTTTCAAATATGTTTCAAGCGCCAAGTACGGCTGTTTTGAATGCGTTTGATATAACAAGTACGCCGGTGTACATTCCAATTTTGAGGAATGGAGTGGTGGCGAAGTATATGGTGTTGTATGAGATGAGGGAGAAGTAGGTTAGGTGAAAGGTATTGGGCTTTGGGCCTTAGGCTTTAGGGTTCACCGCGAAGAGCGCAGAGTGCGCAGAGGAGTCGCGAAGAATGCTTTTTTCCATTCATCTTCTTTTCCATGTTCCCGACTCACGATTTTTCTTTTTCACCGCGGCGGCGCAGCGTTCGCAGCGAAAACGCAGCGCTGGCAAGCTCTCTGTTCCTCTCCCTATTCTTTCTCTGTCTTTCATTCCCACATTAGCAAACTCTCAAATTCGCCAATTATCGCGCCGGCTGTTCAATTCTTAATTCTTACTTCTTAATTATTAATTAACTCCCCCTGTTCTTCCCCCTCCTCTTTCTCTGTCTTCCCTCGTTCCTCGTTTCCTCCCTTCCCGCAACGGCTATCGCCTGTCCCGTATAGTTCCTCACGGGACAAGCGGACTAAAATTTACTCCGCTACGCTTCGTAAATTTCAGCCTCCATCCTCCCTCCTCCCTCTTCATTCCTATATCCCCTGTTCCTCCCCTTGTTCTTTCTCTGCCCTTCCTCGCTCCTCCTTCCTCGTCTCCTCCCTCTCATATTCCCCTTTTTTCTTTATCTTGCGCACCAATTTATACGCATGCTAAAGGATATACAACCTACCGGACAAAAAGATACCAGAAGTGGTTTCGGAGATGGAATTGCGGCGATTGCACGCACCAATCCCAATGTAGTGGCTTTGACCGCCGATTTGGCCGGTTCATTGAAACTCAATCAGTTCATAAAAGAAAATCCTGACCGTTTTATTCAGTGCGGTATCGCCGAAGCCAATATGATTGGAGTGGCAGCCGGATTGACCATCGGTGGGAAAATTCCTTTTACTACCACTTTTGCCAACTTTAGTACCGGTCGCGTGTACGATCAGATCCGTCAATCGGTAGCTTATTCCGGTAAAAATGTGAAAATCTGTGCTTCTCACGCAGGGTTGACCTTGGGTGAAGACGGCGCTACGCACCAAATTCTGGAAGATATCGGTCTTATGAAAATGTTGCCCGGTATGACAGTGATCGTTCCTTGCGATTACGAACAAACCAAAGCAGCTACCATGGCTATTGCCGAGTACGAAGGACCTGTTTACCTCCGTTTCGGACGCCCGGTATGGCCAATTTTCACCGGCGGCATGCCTTTTGAAATTGGAAAAGCACAAATCTTCAGCGAAGGAACCGACGTGAGCATCTTCGCTTGCGGTCACATGGTATGGAAAGCCATTGAAGCAGGTAAAGAACTCGAAGCAAAAGGCATCAGCGTTGAAGTGATCAATATTCACACCATTAAGCCATTGGACGAAGCAGCGGTGATCGCTTCTTTGAAAAAAACTAAATGTGCTGTAACCGTAGAAGAGCACAACGTATTGGGTGGCTTGGGTGATTCTATTGCTCAAGTAGCAGCGCGTCACATCCCTGTTCCCATCGAATTCATCGGTACCAACGATACCTTTGGCGAAAGCGGAACACCTACTCAATTATTGGAGAAATATGGTTTGGCTACGCCGAATATTGTGGCTGCAGCGGAGAAGGTAATGGCGAGAAAGTAAATAAGAATTAAGAGTTAAGAATTAATAATGAGAGCCCTTCTTTGAAGGGCTTTCTCATTTAATAGACTCCAGTTGCGCTTCTCCGCGTTCTCCTATGTTTGCAGTGAATATTTTTTTGACCACGGTTTCGCACAAATTATGACAGATTTACCTTTAGATTAAGTTTTTGAGTTCTGTGTTTTAGGCATTAGGCCTTAGGCTTTAGGCTTTTTTGACTACGGATAACCAGACTGAGGTTGAGTATTCTGTTATACACTACGAATAACGGACTCTAATCTGTGGTATCTATATTTAAAATCTACGTCATCTGTGGTTTCAAAAACCCTTCGCAACATCTCCGCGCTCTGTGTCGTTGCGGTAGCGTAAACTATCCGAACTCCGGAGTACACGAAATACGATCAAGTTTTTAAGTGAATATGTTGCTTTGAAAACGGCCCTTCGACAAGCTCAGGGACCTACGTTTTATGGCCGTGCAAGAATTTATTGCAAGGCCCCAATTATTAATTATTACTTCTTAATTCTTAATTGTCTTTAAACTTTTGGCTATTTTGCCCTTCCAATAACCGAATTCCTGACCGAAAAACGCCTGACTTATGTCGATGACCTACACCGATTCTGAATTGCTCGTTCAGTTCAGAGACCCCGGCACTAAAGAAAAAGCCTATACGGCCTTGATTAAGAAGTATCAAGAGCGATTGTACTGGCATGTTCGCCGCATGGTGGTAGATCACGACGATGCGAATGATGTTCTTCAAAATGTGTTCATTCGCGTGTGGAACGGTCTGGAAAACTTCCGCGAAGACGCCCAACTTTATACTTGGCTCTACCGCATCGCTACCAACGAATGCCTCAGCTTTTTAGAACAACAAAAACGCAAGGCCTCCGTATCGCTCAGCGATGTAGAAAGCAGCCTGGAAAACAAGGTAAAGGCCGACAAACACTTCGACGCCAACAAATTGGAATGGAAACTCCAAGTCGCTATTCAACAACTACCTGAAAAACAACGAATTGTATTCACACTTCGCTATTACGACGAGATGCCGTATGAGGAAATGAGTCGTGTGTTGGAGACCTCGGAAGGGGCGCTGAAAGCCAGCTACCACCACGCAGCGAAAAAAATTGAAGAGTATATATTGAATCATTAAACTTTTGCCATCTAATAACATCTTATATACAAATGGAACCGCGTAACATCATATTAAACGAGTTAAAAGGCATCAGCGAGGTACTGGCCAACAGCTACCCGTTGAGCGTTCCTTTTACGGTTCCTTCCGGATATTTCGAGCAATTCCCTTTGCAAGTAATTGATATCCTGAAGGTTAGTGAAGCGCCTGCGTTCCCCGGCCAGTCTCGTGAACTCCTTTTCGATGTTCCACAAGGATATTTTGAAAACTTTGCCGATACCATGTTGGCGAAAGTTCGCGCTCTGGAAAATGAAGAAGAAACCATCAGTCCGCTCTTGGCTTCTTTAAAAAACAAGAACACCTTCTCTGTTCCGGAAGGCTATTTCGAAGGATTGGCTTCCAATATTACCGATGGCGCGAAAGCCCTCGATATTGTGAATGAAACGCTGGAACAAGATGAAAGCTTTTTGAAAGGTTTGAAACACCTGCCTACCTACCAGGCTCCTCAAGGATACTTTGAGAACTTTGCCGAAAACATGCTCAGCAAGGTTCAACCCGAAGCTAAAGTAATCCGCATGAGCTTCACTCGCAAAGTGATTCGCTATGCAGCAGCAGCGGTAGTAGCTGGATTGGTTATCACCTTCGGATGGAATCAATGGAACAAACCCGTACAAGGCAACTCTGAAGTAGCCAGTACTACCGTAGTTCCTGCCACCATCAGCGACAATGAAATCGAAAGCTTCTTAGCATTAGAACACACAAGCACCGCAAGCATAAATACTGTCAGCGAAACTTCTGAGTTCAGCGTTGAACCTGAAAACGTGAAGGATCTTTTGGCAGATGTATCCGATGAAGAGCTACAACAATATGTTGATCAAAATGCAGCCACGAATTAAAAAATGAAAGTGTCATGAAAAAATTTTTACTCATACTGGTTTGCTTTCTCGGACTGAACTTTATTTCAAAAGCACAGGACGATAAAAAAGAAAACAATAGAATTGAAGTGCTGAAAATCGCCTTCATTACCAAAAAATTAAACCTGAGTCCGGAAGAGGCGCAGAAGTTCTGGCCTGTGTATAACCGTTATACAGACGAAATGCGTCAAATTCGTCAAGATTTGAAAGACAATAAAGACGAATTAGCGAAAGAAGAAAAGATTCTGAACATCCGTAAGAAATTCAACGGAGAATTTGGTAAAGCATTGAATACTGATAAAGTAAACGAGTTCTTCAAAGCAGAACGTGAATTCAACAACCTCTTGCAAAAAGAAATGTTGGAACGCCGTCAACAACGAATGGAGAACAGACAACGTCTTCGTCAGCAATAAATATAAAGAGTTTATTTAGGTGTTTTTCATAGGTTAGCAAGCCGACTTATTCTTAGGTCGGCTTCATTGTTTTAGAAACAAGGAGGTAATTAATAATTAATAAGTAATAATTAATAATGGAACAGCCGGCGCGATTATTAGTGAATTTGAGAGTTTGCGAATATGGGAATGAAAGACAGAGAAAGAAAATGCTTACGAATAAACGGAATGATTGTGATTTAGGTCCGCCGTCGATTTATCGCGGCGGAGCTTGATAAACGAAAAATTTGTAGCAACGCGATTTATCGCGTTGAAGAAAATACAGAGAAACGGCCAGCGCTGCGTTACCGCTGCGAACTCTGCGCCGCTGCGGTAATGAAGTACTCCAAATATTCAGTCTTTTCC
>DGDD01000227.1:814-1164 GCA_002385265.1 Chitinophagaceae bacterium UBA3961 | reverse complement strand
CCTCTGCGCTCTCTGCGGTGAACTCTAAGGCCTAACTCCCACTATAAATTGCGGACTTAATATCATGATAAAACAAGAAAGTCCAACCTTTTTCATTGCCTTCTTTCCACCACTCTTGTCTTAACTCCATGCACTTCTTTCCATCAAAATCATATTTCGCTACGAACTTACTTTTCATTTGTTGCAATTGCGGAGCATCATCGCCACCGAAGAAAACGGTCATGCCGCCATCGATGATCCAAAACACTTGATGAAAAGGACTGTGCGCACCCGTTACTTGGTATTTAATGTATCGATCGATCACACCATCGCCTTCCAACAAGGTAACCTGTGGATGATCTTTAAGAATT
>DGDD01000227.1:0-462 GCA_002385265.1 Chitinophagaceae bacterium UBA3961 | reverse complement strand
CTCGGGTATATAAGAAGGCTTGCCTTTTTGAAAAGCGAAATCTAATTCTTGCTTTTGAATGAAATATTGCGCGTTGGCAAATGCCAATCCGGGGACATCGCCTTCGGAGCGAATTTGTAATCCACCGGCATGGTCTTTATGCAAATGCGTCATCAATACCTTGGTTACATCAGAGGCATTGATACCGTGTTCCATCAGGTTGCGGTGTATTTGAAGGATGCCATCTTGTTGGAAACCCAGACCTGCATCGAGTAACAGTACATCTTCAGAAGTAATTACGAGAAAGGGTTGAACTTCTACCAATAAACTTCCCGTGCTGCGTTCTTGTAGGTCGTCTTTTGAAGTATCGAAGGGAACAAATAGCTTACTCTTATCAATGGTGAAACTGCCTTCACTTAATGGAATAATGCGCATGGGGCAAAATTAGGAAATTCTTGGGTGGGAAAGTTGTTCACCGCAGAG
>DGDD01000172.1 GCA_002385265.1 Chitinophagaceae bacterium UBA3961 | reverse complement strand
AAAGCAACCTACAGCCCTTGATCCGGTTGTGGTATCGGGAACATTAAAACCGGTACTCCGATCTAAAAGCCCCATTGCTGTTTCTTTGATCTCCGGTACCCAATTCAAAAAAATTGCAAGCAATACGGTTTTTGATGCCTTGCAATTGGTAAATGGTGTTCGGCCACAAGTAAATTGTAACGTTTGCAATACGGGAGACATCCGTATTAACGGGATGGATGGCCCCTATACCTTGGTACTCATCGACGGTATGCCGCTAATCAGCAGCTTGGGGGCTGTTTATGGACTGACTAATATTCCTGCCTCTTTGGTAGATCGAATAGAATTGGTAAAAGGTCCGGCTTCCTCTCTATACGGATCAGAGGCAATGGGGGGAGTGATCAATATCATCACGAAAACAGCAGCTAAAGCGCCAAAACTATTTACTGAACTAAATTCAAATTCTTGGGGTGAAACTTCATTGGAATGGGCAGTAAAAACCAAACTTTCGACGAACCTGAATTTGCTAACGGGAATGAATACCTTCTTATTCAATAATCGAATTGATAAGAATGGAGATGGCTTTACAGATTTAAGTCAACAAAAAAGAGCCGCGGTATTTACAAAGTTAAATGGTTTGAAATCGCAATTCTTGGTACGTTACATGTACGAAGACAGATGGGGTGGGCAAACCAATTGGTCAAAAACTTGGCGAGGGTCTGATAGCATATATGCTGAAAGCATCTACACTTCTCGATTGGAAGTATTGGGAGATCATCAATTTTCAACCAAACTTCCTTTAAAGCTTTCCGGGTCTTATGTAATGCATAAGCAAAATTCATTTTACGGTACCACATCATTTATCGCTTCGCAGCAAACAGGATTTCTTCAATTAGTAAGTAATAAAACTGGTAAGCGTTTCGACTACTTATTGGGTACAGCCGTGAGGTTCAATGGATATGACGACAATACTTTACTTACTAAAGATAGCAGCACCGGCAAATCGATACCTACCCAAGACATCATCCCGGGTGCATTTGCGCAATTGGAATGGAAGCCAACTGAAGCCCTTACACTTTTAGCAGGTGCTCGAATGGATTATCATCCGGTTCATGGATGGGTGTTTACTCCACGTTTTGCGGGAAAGTGGAACATCAATGAGTTGAACACCGTTCGGTTTTCAACCGGAATGGGTTTTAGAACGGTGCAAGTTTTTACAGAAGATCATGCGGCACTTACCGGTGCGCGAAAAGTGGAATTTAAAGAAGCCTTGAAGCCTGAACGCTCCACCAATATTTCTCTTCAATACACCAAAACCTGGAGTACGAACTGGGGTTGGTGGGAGTGGGAATCCAATTTTTGGTATTCCATATTCAGTAATAAAATCATTCCTGATTACACAACCGATGCGAATAAAATCATCTATGCAAATAATCAAGAGGGTGTTTATTCAAAAGGAATCTCAACGAGTCTGGAAACAGCTCCCATACCTGAATTGAGATTTAATATGGGACTAACCCTTCAGGATATTTACCAGAACAAAAATGGTAGAAGGGAGCGATTGATGTTTACCGAAGCTTGGAGTGTGAATGCCGGACTGAGCTATTATCTCAACAAGCGGTGCACGTTCGATTATTCTTGCTGGGGATATGGAGGCATGCGATTGCCTTTACAAAATAACTTGGATCCAAGGCCCGCCTATTCAAAGCCTTATTCGATTCACAATATTCAGATAAGTTATAAGGCAAGAAAAGGTGTTGAGTTTTACTCAGGCATTCGAAATCTGTTCAATTGGACCCCTGCTATAGAAACTCCCTTCCTTATCGCCCGTGCCAATGACCCTTTTGATAAGCAAGTTTCATGGGATCCCGGCGGCCAGCCTCGTGCTACCCCTAACAATCCCTATGCACTTACCTTCGATCCCAATTACGTCTTTGCTCCAAATCAAGGAATCAGAATGTATGCGGGATGCAGGATAAGTATTAATTAAAAAGAAGAACGATTGTTCTCAATCCTAGACTCTGCTCTGAATAACACCTTTAACTTCGCTTCGCGTTTACTTCCGCAGCGAAGCTGCGCCTAAAGCCTAAAGCCTAGCGCCTAACCCCCGCTGCCTACAAATATTGTCATTTTCCTAAATTCCTCGTACCTTCGGGGTAATGCGGAAAGCACTTGGCATATTCTTTCTAGTAATTTACTCCTTCTCATTCTCTGAGTTTCATCAGTTAATGAAGATTCCCGCATTCATTCAACACTACACCCAGCATTCGAAAAATGACCCTTCTCTCTCGGTTTTGGACTTTATCAAAATTCACTACAAAGGTATTTTCGAGGTGGACGATGATTACCAACAAGACCAACAGTTACCGTTCAGAAGTTCAGATTGCATGGTCTACTCCGTAAGTATTTGTGAAGCTCCCGTACTCTTTTTTGAGGTGAGCCCAAACCCTCCAGTTATACAGAAACAATTCTTCCCACACGATGAAAGCGCCGAGCATTTGGCATGCTTGCGTGATGTTTTCCAACCTCCAAGACTAGCCTAATACCATATTGATTCATCGTATTTTCTTTTTAGGCTAAATAAATTTTCATGTTAAATAGAATAATTCGCTTTTCCATCGCGAACAAGCTGATTATTGGTATTCTAGTGCTTGCATTAGTTGGGCTCGGTATTTATGATTTACAACGACTACCCATTGATGCGGTGCCCGATATTACCAATAACCAAGTTCAGATCATAACCGTTTCCCCCTCTCAAGCAGCTCCGGAAGTAGAGCGATTGATTACATTTCCCATCGAGCAATCGGTGGCAAGTGTGCCGGGCATCAAAGAGATGCGTTCTTTCTCTCGTTTCGGATTAAGCTTAGTAACCGTTGTATTTGATGATGCCACAGATGTGTATTGGGCTCGTCAACAAGTCACCGAAAAACTGAACCAAGTAAAAGATCAAATTCCGGCAGATGCAGGCAAACCGGAACTGGCACCTGTTACCACGGGCCTTGGTGAGATTTTTCAGTACGCTGTACGTCCGAAAAAAGGATACGAAGGCAAGTACAGTGCCATGGACCTTCGAACCATACAAGATTGGATCGTACGTCGACAACTCTTGGGAACTCCCGGAGTAGCTGACGTGAGTAGCTTCGGCGGTTTCTTGAAACAATACGAAGTAGCAGTTTCTCCCGACAAACTCAAAAGCATGGGCGTGAACATCAAAGATGTTTTCAATGCCTTGCAAGGGAACAATCAAAATACAGGTGGTGCTTACATTGAAAAGGGTCCCAATATTCTATACATCCGAACAGAAGGCTTGGCCAAAAGCATGGCCGATATCGGAAGTATTTTCGTGAAGCATACCACTAATGGTATTCCTGTTTTTGTAAGAGATGTTGCCGAAGTAAAACTAGGTACCGCTGTACGTTATGGGGCCATGTGTTTCAACGACCAAGGTGAAGTAGCCGGCGCGGTTGTAATGATGTTGAAGGGAGCGAATTCTTCTAAAGTAATTAAAGATGTAAAAGACCGCATAACCCAAATCGAAAAAACACTGCCTGAAGGCGTTACCATTGAACCGTTTTTGGATCGCACTAAAATGGTTAACAATGCTATTGGTACAGTAAAGCAAAACTTGCTAGAAGGCGCTTTGATTGTGATTTTCGTTTTGGTGCTTTTCTTAGGTAATATAAGAGCCGGTTTAATTGTGGCTTCCGTTATTCCCTTGGCAATGCTCTTTGCAATCATCATGATGAATTTATTTGGCGTATCCGGAAACCTAATGAGTTTAGGGGCGCTCGATTTTGGATTGATCGTAGACGGTGCCGTAATCATTGTAGAAGCAGTGATGCACCGACTCTATCACAGTAAACAATTCTCCGATATAACTAGGGTTTCCCAAGAAACGATGAATGCTGAAGTAGAGCACTCTTCCGGAAAAATGATGAACGCTGCCGTATTTGGACAAATCATCATTCTCATTGTGTACCTACCTATTCTTACCTTGGTAGGTATTGAAGGAAAAATGTTCAAGCCCATGGCTCAAACGGTTTCCTTCGCATTAATTGGCGCCTTTATATTATCTCTTACCTATATTCCGATGATTAGTTCTTTGGTGCTTAATAAAAAGATTAATCATAAGGCAACTTGGGCCGACAAAATGATGACGGCCTTGGAAAAATGGTACACCCCGTTATTAAAATTCGTCCTAAAAAATCCTAAAACCTTTATTGGATCAGCCGCAGTATTACTCGCAGTGAGTATTTGGGTGATGACAACCCTTGGAGGCGAGTTCATTCCCAAATTAGAAGAAGGCGATTTTGCCGTTGATACTAGAGTACTTACGGGTAGTTCCCTTACCAATACCATTGAAGTAACACAAAAAACAGCGCATATACTTTTAACTCGCTTCCCAGAAGTGAAAAAAGTTGTTACCAAGATCGGTTCGGGGGAAATTCCAACCGATCCCATGCCTGTAGATGCATCTGATATGATGGTAATTTTGAAAGACAAGCATGAATGGACTTCAGCCAAAACATTCGATGAACTCGCAACAAAAATGAGCACTGCTTTGGAAGAAGTACCCGGAGTAACCGTGGGTTTTCAGTTCCCTGTTCAAATGCGCTTTAATGAGTTAATGACCGGAGCTCGACAAGACGTAGTTTGTAAAATATTTGGAGAAGATCTTGATTCCTTATCGAAATACGCCGGTGCATTAGGTGAAATGATTAAAAAAGTTGATGGTACTGCCGATTTATATGTTGAAGCAGTTACCGGCCTGCCACAAATAGTGGTTGATTACAATCGTGAGGCAATGTCTCGTTTCCAATTGTCCATCACCGATGTCAATCAAATTGTAAAAGCAGCTTTCGCTGGGGAATCTGCTGGTATGATTTATGAAAATGAGCGACGTTTTAATTTAGTTGTTCGGGTAAAAAGCAACGAACGCAAGTCGTTGGATGATATTCGTCAATTACTGATTCCAACGCCAACCGGTTTGCAGATTCCTTTGAGTGAAGTAGCCGATATTCAAATTAAAGACGGACCTAACCAAATTCAACGAGAAGAAGCAAAGCGACGAATTGTTGTAGGATTCAATGTTAGAGGAAGAGATGTAGCATCAATTGTTTCAGAACTTCAAAAGAAAGTGGATGCAAATTTGAAGATGAGTCCCGGCTATTATGTAACCTACGGAGGCCAATTTGAGAATTTGGTTCAAGCAAAAGCACGTTTGTCGATAGCTTTACCGGTGGCCCTCTTGCTTATTTTTATCATGTTGTATTTTGCATTCGGGAATTTCAAATACGGCCTACTCATATTTTCTGCCATTCCGCTTTCAGCGATCGGTGGAATCTTTGCTCTGGTATTTCGTTCTATGCCATTCAGCATTTCAGCAGGTATTGGTTTTATTGCCCTATTTGGTGTAGCAGTGTTGAACGGTATTGTATTGATTTCCGAGTTCAATCGAATGAAAAAACAAGGTATTCAAGATCTGAACTACATTGTTTTGGAGGGAACCAAACTTCGCCTACGTCCTGTATTGATGACTGCTGCAGTAGCTTCACTTGGATTCTTGCCCATGGCCCTCAGCAATGGCGCCGGTGCCGAAGTACAGAGGCCTTTAGCAACGGTTGTAATTGGAGGACTTATTACGGCAACCATTCTTACACTTCTTCTATTACCATTGCTTTATACTTTAATAGAAAAGAAGCATTTTCATATGAAAGCCGATAAAACAATCGCCACAATACTTGTTTTGTTTTTGACTTTGCCTTCTTTCGCTCAAGAACAAAAACTGAGTTTGGATTCAGTTGTTGCTAGAATAGAACGAGAAAACATTCAATTGAAGAGTATTCAACAACAAGCTGCCTATTGGAATGAACTAAGTAAACATGTTTTTGAAACAGCTCCTACCCAACTGGGGCTGGAATACGGAAACATCAACAGTGCATTTTCAGATACGCGCTTTTTTGTGAATCAGACCTTTCAAGCGCCGGCTGTGTACAATCGACAAAAACGTTTGTACGAATCGCAGTTCAATCTTACCAAGGCTGATGAAGCGTTGGCACTTCATGCCATTAAAAAAGAGGCATCATTGGTTTTTTATCAATTGGTGGACCTCGAAGAAAGAATGAAATTGATCGTTCAGCTCGATTCTTTGTATTCAAATATCTTGAAGGCTTCTTCTCTTCGTTACAAAACAGGTGAAACCAATTTGTTGGAAAAGGCCAATGCTGAAGTTGCTTTGCAGCAATTAAGATTGCAAGCTTCTCAGTTGCAAACTGATTTCAAGAAAGCGCAATTGCAATTGAAATACTTGATGCATGCGAACTATGTGGTACAACCCGAGTATAGTAAAGCAGTTTATTCAACCGCAGTATCAATTGAGTGGAGTGGATCCCATCCTTTAATTGCACGACAAGAACAACAAATTGCCTTGTTAAAGTCGCAACAAAAAGCTGAATCTTCGCTGTTATTGCCGCAGTTTTCCCTAGGATACAGTAACCTTTCTATCAAAGGTTGGCAAAGCCCCGATGGAATCAATCAGAAGTACTACAGTGCCTCCAATCGGTTCAATATTGCCTCTGTAGGTGTAGGACTTCCCTTGTTTACAAAAGCAACTCGAACAAAAATTGCCGCTACCAATCGCTTGATTGAAGGGGCGGTTTATCAAAGGCAATTGCTTGATAGTGCTCGAAGTACTCAATATCAACAGGTGTTTCAGCAATATGTGCAATCCAATTCGGAAATTCAGTATTACGAATCTTCCGGATTGAAACAAGCTGATCTGTTGTTAAAAACGGCTCAAATTGCTTTTCAGCAAGGAGAAATTGGATATGCTGAATGGGCTTTGCACATGCAACAAGCCCTTCAGATAAAAGTTGGATATATCAATGCTTTGTCGTTGAACAATCAACAAAAAATAGAATTGAATTATTTAAACGGAATGAAATAACATGAAATACTTACAATATATAGTTTGCGTATCAATATTTGCTGCTTGCGGAGGAGCCGATACTAAAAAGGATGCAACAGCCGATACCAAAAAAGATATCAGTGTTGAGACCGTCTCTTTAACTGAAATACAGCTCAAAAATGCCGGAATTGAAGCCGGGGTGCTCACCAATCAAACCATCAATGAAGAAATAAAGTTGAATGGAACCGTGGATGTACCACCTCAGAACATCGTGTCTGTAAGCTTTCCAATGGGTGGATACTTGAAATCGACGAAATTACTGCCGGGGTTACATGTGAATAAAGGAGAAGCCATTGCGGTTATGGAGGATCAAGGTCTTATTCAATTGCAGCAGGATTATTTATCAGGGTTAGTGAAATTGAATATGACAGAATTGGAATTGACTCGTCAAAAGGAATTGAGAGCCGGCGAAGTAAATGCAGCAAAAGTGTATCAGCTGGCAAAAGCAGATTACGAGGCCACGCAAATAATGGTGAAAGGTTTGAGTGAGAAGCTGAAACTTATTGGCATCAATCCTGATAATTTGTCGTCTCAAAACCTAACGCGCTCTGTGCCGATCTATTCACCGATCAATGGATTTGTAGCTAAAGTAAATGTGAACATTGGTAAGTTTGTAAATCCATCGGATGTGTTGTTTGAATTGATCGACCCGAACGATATTCACGCTGCCTTAACGGTTTTTGAAAAGGACATTGCAAAGATCGCAATGGGGCAAAAAGTGAAAATTGTATTCGCAGATGAACCCAACAAAGTATACGACGGGGAAGTAATCCTTATTTCCAGAAACATTGATGAAAACAGAAGTGGGATCATTCATTGTCATTTTGAAACAAAGCCCAAGCAATTATTGCCCGGCATGTTCTTGAACGCACGAGTGATGGTTAACAATGTTAAGGCACTAACAATACCTGAAGAAGGGGTGGTGCGCTTTGGAAATCAGGAATATGTTTTTGAGGCTCTCAGTAACACGAATTTCAAAATGATTCCTGTGACTACGGGAGTACATGAAAACGGCTTCGTAGCCATCACAGCAGAAGGGCTCAATGAGTCAAAGCAGTATGTTCGAAAAAATGCTTACGCTATTTTAAGTAAGATGAAGAATACTTCAGATGAATAGACTTCGATTTTGGTGGATAGTGTTGTGGCTAATGTCATTTAACCTAGTATCGGCACAAGCCGATACTACGGTTTTTGCGTTGAAAACGAAATCGCCCTCGGTTGTGAATACTAAAGCTCCCAAATGGCCACTTTATCTCTCAGGCGGGCTTATGGCATTGGGAGTTTGGGGGACTGTGGATAGCTCAATTATTAACAAACACCGTATTTCATTTCAAGGCAAACTTGAGAATCAAGGATGGCACAAACAAATCGATAACATTGGTACTGTATTGCCTGCTGCTATGGTGTATGGACTTGAGTGGGTAGGAGTAAAGCCTAAAACGGATTTTGCCAACCGATCTGTTATTTTAGCCAAAGCGGAAGCTATGATGTTGATCTCGGTTTTTGCGATCAAGCACTGGTCGAATGTAGAAAGGCCCGATGGAAGCAACTTTCAGTCTTTCCCTTCAGGGCATACGGCTCAGGCTTTCTTAAGCGCACATTTCTTTCACAAAGAGTTTGGTTACAAAAGTATTTGGTATTCCATTGGTGGCTACGCAGTAGCATCAGCAGTAGGCGTGATGCGCGTTGCTCACAACCGACATTGGATCACGGATGTAATGACCGGCGCAGGCCTTGGTATTCTTTCTACAGAAATTGCATATAGAACGCACCGTTATCGATGGAAAAAGAATTTTCAGTTAACGGTACTCCCTTCGTATGAACGTCAAACAACAAGCTTGACTGCGTGGGTTCGATTCTGATGGCTTTTATTTGTAATCTTCTCTTACAGGTGTGAATACATCAATCACTACACAATCCATCGGTGCAAACGCCTCATGGGGCGTATTGGAGGGAATTACAAAGTAATCGCCTTCTTTCAAGGAAACTTCTACGCCCCCTATTTTCATGTCCAATTGACCTTTTACAATATAAGTGATCTGCTCATTGATGTGATGATGCAATCCGAGTACACTCCCTTTTTCAATGGATACATAGCCTACTGTAGCATCGGTTCCGTGAATATAATTGCCGAGAATGCCCTGGCTCAGTAACTTGGCGGGAATTTGATTAATTGATGGCATGTGTTCGTGTTTTAAAATAAAAAAACCCTGACGGCCGAAGCGGACAGGGTCACGATCTTTTTATAGGAATATGAACCAATGCGGTTCTTTGTGTTTCAGTGCATCAAAGATAAGTGATGAACCTGCATTGATTCTGTTTAATTATCAACAATTATTCGTTAAATGTTATTAAGCACTTTTGGTTGCTTTCTCAATTCCCTTCACAATAACATAATAAGCGATACCGGTTCCAAAAAGAATCATCCAAATCATATTTTCTTCCCAATTCCAATTGAAGTTCTGCGTTTCAACTGAAATGAATAACAAGAAAACAATATTCAAAAGCATAATACCGGTTTTCTCTTGCTTCAATCCTTTCCAAAGATTCATACAATTCGAGAATGGCTTCCATTTGCCGAAGCTAGGTAAGATTGCCGGAGTCTTTTCAGTCCATTCATCATAAGCAGGCTGAAACTTAGATGCCAAATACGCCTCTTCTGCTAAAATGATCCGCTCATAATATACGATGTAGAACAAAACAAAGGATACAATGAACCACAAGTGATACGTGAGCATACCAACGCCTAACCACATAAAGAAATTTCCGATGTACAATGGATGGCGGCAAATGGAATAAATACCGGTGGTGTTTAAACTGTCTGCAACCTGACCGGCTGATGTATTTCTACCGGATGTGTTTTTATCAGCTCTGGCAACGGTAACAAAGCGAATAACCAGTCCGAAAATAGAAACAGCGTAACAGAGATAGTGATACCATTCATTTTCACTGCCGCTGGTGTCGATGAATTTTTGGTCGCTGAAATACTTTACTGCTAAGGCAGGAATTAGGATTAAAACAGGAAGCCAGCCCCGATGCTTGAATAGAATGTTGCCATCGGAGACCATTTGATTCTGAAGTCTCATGTTGTGTAGTTGTAGTGTGTTCCTAAATTTAAGAATGTTTCAGCAATGAGACATTAAGAAATGATGAAAGTTTAACCAAATAAAAAACCCTGTAGCATTTTACTACAGGGTTTTCTTACTATTCTTCAACGCATTTATGCGTTTCTATTGATACAGTTCAAATCTTCGTACGACTGCTCCAAACGCTTGATAAAGGTTTCTTCTCCTTTTCTCAACCATACACGAGGGTCATAGTACTTCTTGTTGGGCTTTTCAGCACCTTCTGGGTTGCCTAATTGTCCTTGCAAATAGGCTTCATTCTTCTTGTAGTAGTTCAACACTCCTTCCCAAAATGCCCACTGCAAATCGGTATCGATATTCATTTTGATAGCACCATAACCAATTGCTTCGCGAATCTGATGTTGCGGAGAACCGCTACCACCGTGGAATACAAAGTAAACTGGTTTTTCACCGGTGCCAAATGTTTTTTGAATGTGCAATTGAGAATTGTGAAGAATTTCTGGACGCAATTGTACGTTACCGGGGCTGTATACACCGTGAACGTTTCCGAAAGCGGCTGCTACTGTAAACAGGTTACCAACTTTTTTCAAACGCTCATAGGAATAGGCAACATCAGCTGGTTGAGTATACAATTTGGAATTTTCAACATCGGAATTGTCCACTCCATCTTCTTCACCGCCTGTTACACCCAATTCAATTTCAATGCTCATTCCCAATGGAGCCATTCTTTTGAAATACTCCACTGAAATCTCAATGTTTTCTTCAATTGGTTCTTCGCTCAGATCCAACATGTGGCTGCTGAACAAGGGAATACCTTTTTCTTTCTTGTGTTGTTCACCTGCATCAATTAAAGCGCTGATCCAAGGCAACCATTTTTTGGCGGCGTGGTCAGTATGCAATACCACGGGAACTCCATAGTATTTGGCAACATTGTGAATATGTAAGGCTCCGGAAATTGCTCCGGAAATATTCGCTTGTAATGATTCATTAGGCATTCCTTTACCGGCAATAAACTGGGCACCACCGTTCGAAAACTGAACAATGATAGGAGAGTTTACTTTGGCTGCTGCTTCCAAGGCTGCATTAATGGTGTCGGTACCAGTAGTGTTTACGGCAGGAATGGCAAATTGATTGTCTTTAGCGTCGTTGTAGAGTGCTTCCAGCTCTTCGCCAAATAGCACCCCGGCTTTGTACTTTTTCATTGTGTTTTTTAAATTACTCTTTTTCGGGTTTTGTTATAAATGGTTCCCTCCAAAGCAAGCAAAAAGGGTGATTACGGACCGCTAAGGTAAGGCTTCCTGCCTTTTTTGCGAAAAAAAAGCCGATAACGTTCGTTTGTTAAGTAGGGGTTTGCACTAACAATTTCTTAATCTGCCGACTTACTCATGATTTTTTGCGCCAATAGCAGGTTTTTACGAAGGGTTTGTTTCAGTTGTAGTTTCACAATTTGACCCATCGACTGACATTTCAGAAACAAGGGTTGATGGTGGTATTCGGCCAATTCTTTCCTCAAAGAAGCCACTTTTTCAGGAGGAGAGAGTTCGTCCTTTACCATGATGTTCAACAAATCCATTAGACGAAACCTCGAACTGGCTACTCTTAAGGCCATCATGGTACGTTCTTCGGTTTGGTATTGCTCAATCGAGTCTTTATTCAGGTGCTTTAGAGATAAGTCTACGAAAGCTTTGTTTTCTTTAAAAAATTGAGGCAAGTATAAACTCTTTCTGCCTTCATAGCTTTGTTGATCAAAATCGATGCTTCGTATGCGGTATTGATAGTCTTCAATATCGGGTGTAATATCTATTACGAAGTTGTAGCTTCTCATATCACCTAGTAAACGAACAAAACAACGCTCATTGAATTTTACAAACTCTTTTGCCAATCGAATGCGATTGTTAAAAGGTTGATCCATCATGTTTTCAATAAACGAATCACCAGGAATCCCAGGGATGTGCTCTTCTACTAAAGTTTGGTAGTAAGTGAAATAAGTAATCCGGTTCGGCGAAAGAATATGTTCCAATTCCAACCCATAAACCCTGCTGGCATCGGCTATTTTAATGTAGTAGTGATCGTAGTTGTCGTTGTATTTGTTTACGATACGAATTCTAAATGGCTGTGAATTTCCGAAACTGCAAAAGTCAACACGTGCTACATCCAAATGTTTGGTATAACTCAAGTCACCCTCTGTTTTTAGGATCGCATAAATGGTCACCAATCCTTCTCTCAGAAACTCCCATTGTGGGGTATCGTACAACACTGTTTCCCAGTGCGTGTCTTTGCCATTTTTATCTTTAAGTGGAACTGAATAAGTAAAACGCAGTAAATCTCTATACATGACCGGAAGCTTCACCTCACGGCCATGCGTTTTTAAATAACCCCTTAGTTGATCGTTGATTTGATAGATCGCTTTTCTTCTGGAGGGTTTCTCCGGATCTTTTCCCGGATTTTGTGCTATTTCAATAAAGTCCATACGTAGCTTGAAGTTACATCATCGCAATTGCTCAAACAAACTTAAAAAGTAAGCCGGAGCGTTCACCAGTCGCGATCCATACCAACTAAAATACTCGCCATCCACTAACATTACTTTCGCATTTGGAAGCATTGATTTGAAATAAGCAAGGTGTTTTTCTTTGAATGGGTAGGGTTCTGAAGACAAGAATATGAAATCAGGATTTGCTTCAATCAATTGCTGTTCTGTTATGGCCGGATAGCGCTCTTGCAGTGAGAAACAATTTTTAAGCCCGATCTGTTGCAGCATTTCATCAATAAACGTAGAACTGCCAACCACCATCATCGGTTCATTCCAGATGAAATAAGCCACAGATTCTTCTTGAAATATCCGGCTGCAGTTTTGAAATTCTTTTTGAATTGATGCAATGATGCTTGTAGCCTTATCAGCGGTTTTAGTGATGTTACCTATTTGTTCAATCATCTTCACCGCATCTCCCAATCCGTTAATATCACTGATCCAAACCGGATAGCGTTCACTTAGGTATTCAATTCCGCCTTGCTCATTTTCTTCTTTATTGCCAATAATAAGATCGGGTTGTAGAGCATCAATGATGTTGTAATGATACTGCTTCGTTCCGCCTACTCTGGTTTTAGATCGAAACCATTCACTAGGATGGATACAGAATTTGGTAATGCCCACCACACGATCACCTAAGCCCAAATCTGCCAACAATTCTGTTTGCGAAGGAACGAGTGAAACTATCCGTTGCGGCGTTTCAGGAATCATCACTTCTCGATTCATTTGATCGATGTAAAGCGGCATGGAATTTTTTAGGCGAAGATAGAGAGGGAATTAATAATTAATAATGAAGAATTAATAATGAAACAGCCGGCAGTCAGGTTGATTGAATATAGAGGGCTAATCTGTGTCAATCTGCTTTAATCTGAGCTATCCGTGGTAAAAAAAGCTCTCATTGATTTCAATCATCAGATTTTTAGATCTTTTTACTTTACCGCAAAGAAACAAAGATCGCAAAGGTTCGCAACGAACAACGCTGCGCTGCCGTGGTGAACCACTCCGAAATTCAGAGA
>DGDD01000208.1 GCA_002385265.1 Chitinophagaceae bacterium UBA3961 | reverse complement strand
AATTCAAAAACAAACCAAGTAAACCAAACACTGATATGAAAAAGGTACTAACAGTTGCATTGCTTTTGGCAACTTTTACAGCGAGCGCCCAGAAATACGAAGCCAATTGGGAATCACTCGATGCTCGCCCTACACCACAATGGTTTAAAGACGCAAAATTTGGAATTTTCATTCACTGGGGTGTATATGCTGTTCCCGGTTGGAGTACCAAAGGGAACTATGCGGAATGGTATCAACAAGGATTGCAAACCACTGATACGGCTCGTCAAAGATTTCACAAAGCTAAGTTTGGAGATAAAACCTATTATCAACTCGCAGATGATTTCAAAGCTGAATTATTCAATCCCGATGAATGGGCCAAGCTTTTTGAAAGATCAGGCGCGAAATACATTGTGCTAACATCTAAACATCACGATGGATATACGCTGTGGCCTAGTAAGGATGCCGATAGAACTTGGGGATTTCCATGGAATGCGGTTGCAGTTGGTCCTAAAAGAGATTTATTGGGCGATCTTTTTAAAGCAGTAAGAAAAACCTCCGTTCATGCAGGAATGTATTATTCTCTATACGAATGGTTCAATCCACTTTGGAAAAAGGATCCCGCTGCTTTTGCACAGCAACACACTTGGCCTCAAATGAAGGACTTGATCAATACTTATCAACCCGATGTGTTTTGGACCGATGGTGATTGGGATGCTTCAGCAGAAACCTGGAAAAGTCAAGAGTTTCTTAGTTGGTTGTACAATGAAAGTCCGGTGAAAGAAAAGATAGTCGTAAATGATCGTTGGGGATCAGGGATTCGATTTAAACATGCCGGTATATATACACCGGAATATCAACCCGATTTAGATTTTGAAGATCATTATTGGGAAGAGAGCCGCGGTATGGGATATAGCTACGGCTATAATAGAGAAGAAGATGCATGGGATTATAACAGTACGCAAAGTTTGGTGATCGCTTTAATTGATAAGGTAAGTCGTGGCGGAAACTTTTTATTAGACATCGGTCCCGATGAACATGGGAAAATTCCACCCATTATGCAAGAACGTTTGTTGCAAATGGGAGAGTGGATGAAAGTAAATGGAGAAGCAATTTATGGAACCTCTCGTTGGAAAACACCGGTTCAATGGAGTGAAGGAAAAAGAGATTACAAATTCAAAAACGAACACAATACGGAAGACTGGAAAACCGGTGGTGATGTGATGTTGAAGTTAACAGTGGATCCTGATCCGGGTTATGCAGTGAAAGAACTCTTCTTTACTTATAATGCTACTACCAATAGCTTGTATGGATTGTTCCCATCTTATCCTAAGAACAATCAAATGATTCTTCGCAATACTACATTGCCTGCGGGCACTGTAATCAGTTTCCTTAGCACCAAAGAACCCTGTTCTTGGAAACAGCAAGGAAACGATGTAGTGGTTCAGTTGCCTGCATTCAATGCTGAAATCGCAAAGGTTCCATACACGTATGCAATCAAGATCAGTAACTATGGACGTTTCGCTGCTAAACCTAAAGTAAATGTGAACTTTAAGCCAGGTGCATTGCAACCCGATATAACCATTCAAGCAGAAGACGGCGATATTGTTCACTATACTGTTGATGGCACGGAACCAACGATCAGTTCTCCTGTATATTCAGCACCATTTGTGATGAAAACGAGTACACCTGTGAAAGCGATTGCTGAGAAAGCCGGGGCGCTTAATAGTGCAGTGGTAGAAGTGCCGGTTAAAACCTACGAATGGAAAAAAGCGGTAAGTGGTGGTGGCGCAGCCGGATTAAACTATGCTTATTTTGAAGGTAAGCCGGCATCGGTAAACGAATTGCCCAACATGCAAGCAAAAACGAGTGGAATTGCATCAACAATTGACCTAAGTAAGCAAGAACGAAAAGAATATTTCGGACTGGTATTTACCGGATACATTACAGTACCAACTGCTGCGATCTACGAATTCTACATTGCGTCAGATGATGGTAGCAGTGTATGGATCGATGGAGAAGAAGTAGTGAATCACGACGGTTTTCATGGCAATGATGAAAAGAAAGGAAGCATTGCATTGAAAAAAGGCGCGCATCGAATTGAAGTACGTTATTTTCAAGGAACCGGTGGACAGGATCTTTGGCTGAAATACAGCAGCAGTACAATTAAAAAGCAAGTGGTTCCTACCACTGCATTCACTCACTAAGAATGGCAATTACCTTACATAACAAAGCAATTGTTGTAATTGGCGGAACAACCGGAATGGGACAAGCTGCGGTGAAGTCCTTTTTAGAAGCCGGTGCTAAAGTGTTGGTGGTTGGTTTGCCCGATGGAACTGATTACGAAAATGGTCCGCATTTGCAGTATATTTTAGAAGATGCAACAAATCCTCAAACCGCAAAACTGGCGGTAAAATCTTGTGTGGATTCGTGGGGGCATTTCGATGGGCTGTTCCATGTAGCAGGTGGCAGTGGAAGAAAATGGGGCGACGGGCCTTTGCATGAACTTAGTGATGAAGGATGGGAGCAAACCTTGCAATTGAATTTAACATCGGTGATGTATTCCAATAGAGCTGCGGTTCAATATTGGATGCAATCGGGTACGCATGGATCGATTGTGAATATGGGCTCCGTTTTGGCGAATCATCCTTATGCTCCTCACTTTACAACAACTGCTTATGCAGCCGCAAAAGCTGCGATCGAAGGCTTTAGTAAATCAATTGCAGCCTATTATGCTGCTCATCGAATTCGAGTAAATGTGCTAAGTCCGGGATTGATTGAAACGCCGATGTCGAAACGCGCAGCAGGTGACGCTACTATTCAAGCATTGTTAAAAACAAAACAGCCACTAAGTGGCTCCATGGGAACAGTAGGCGATATCACAGGAATGGCTACCTTATTGTTAAGCGAATCGGCCTCGTTTATTACAGGACAAATAATTGGTGTTGATGGCGCCTGGAGTATAAGTTAAATATGAACGCAGCATTTACCATAGGGTTAGACATCGGTGGAACGCAGATCAAATCAGTAATCTTGGATCCACAAGGAAGTTTGTTACACCAACAATTGTTTCAAACCAAGGATCATTTGCCGGGTGAGTGGTTGCAGTCGGTTCATGGAGCCGTGAAAGAACTTCGAAAGAGCATCGCAGATCAAGTTTATAGAATTGGAATTGCTGCACCCGGATTGCCCAATGCCGAGAATACAGCCATAGCAGTGATGCCGGGTCGACTTCTAGGTTTAGAAGGGTTGATATGGGAAGAGGCTTTTTCTACCCCAACCTATGTATTGAACGATGCAATTGCAGCATTGTACGCAGAAGCACATTTTGGTGCAGCAAAGGGGCATAAAAATGCCGTGATGCTAACATTGGGTACTGGAGTAGGAGGAGCCATCTTAATTGATGGAAAACCCTATCAAGGTGCCTTCGGTAAAGCGGGACATATTGGTCATATGGTGATTGATAGTGATGGGCCTCCCGATGTAACAGGTATTCCCGGTAGTTTGGAGGATGCAATTGGCAATGCTACAGTGGGCATTCGCTCTAACGGTACATTCAAAGATCGGAAGAGCGTC
>DGDD01000004.1 GCA_002385265.1 Chitinophagaceae bacterium UBA3961 | reverse complement strand
ATCTTGATATTCTTAAACCATACTTTATTTCCATGATCTTGTAATCCGAGTTTACCTTTTTTGTAGGTACCGAAATCGGCCATGTCTTTGAATTTGCTTTTCTTGATCATTGCTCTCCAATTATCATCCCACATAGTTGTTTTCAAAACACTTACGCCGTTCAAACGAAATTCGAGTTTACCGTGATCGCTGATCACTTCTGCTAAATTCCATTCTCCGGCTTTCTTAACGGTTTCGGGGCTAGAGCTAATCATATCATACAAATCGCTTGCGCGGTGTTTGATGATTTTTGCGTCGGGGTGACCATTGTTGTCGAGCACTTGCATTTCAGGACCTGTAACCCAGGGGAATGCATATTTGGGATCTTCTTTCACAAAAAGAATAACTCCGCTATTAGCGCTATCGGCTAGTTTCCATTCTAATTTCAGATGAAAATTATCGTACTCTTCTTCACTCACGATATCGCCACCACCAACAGTTTGCCATCCGTTCATTTGAGCCGGATCTAAATGAAGACAACCATTTTCTACGTTCCAAGCAGAACCATCGCTTTTGTTATTGTAAACGTGCCATCCTTTCTTTGTTTTACCATCGAATAGTAGTTTCCAACCTTCTTTCTTTTCTTTGGCTGTTAGTGTATTGTCACCGGCTTTTGCATCGGAATTGTTAGTGATCGGGCGCATTGCGATCCAGGTAGCAGCTGCCACAACAATTGCAGCAAAGGAGAGCCATTTTTTCATGCTTATGATTTTATTCAATTTAAATGTAAAAACTACAATAATAGATTTGTTCGATGTTGTTTGCAACAAATTAACGGAATAGACGAGAATGTTTTGCTTAAAGTTTGATAAGTGGATTGAGAAAAAACGACTTTAACAATTAATAGCCCACTTAACGAATCTTTTTAAAAACAAAGGCCGCTGTTTAAGCGGCCCTCGTTTTTATTTTGCATTTTTTAAGTTCAGGATGTAAGTAACCATCTCTTTTGCTTCTTCCGGGGTTACGTTGTTTGGAGTCATCATAACCTCACCCCAAACGCCTTTGCCTCCTTTGATTACTTTTGTTGCGAGCGAATCAATTTGAGCAGGACTTGATTCGTATTTTTTAGAAACATCGATGTATGCGGGTCCGATCACTTTTTTATCAATAGCGTGACAAGCGGTACATCCCTTAGAACCGATTAATTCCAACGCTTTTTCGTCGGCACTACTAACAGATGCTGTTTGTGCAGACGCTTCTTCTTTCTTTTCTTCAGGTTTAGCAGCTTCACTTCCGCCACAAGCATACAGTAATACAGCCGCACTCATTACAAATAATAACTTTTTCATTTTCTTTATTTTTATGTTCTTAGATTTCAATTACAAATGTACTTTACAAACCCAATACGGAGCGATTGAAATTTTCATCGCTTCCGGTACCGGCGAAGTCATCAAACGCTTTTTCTGTTACTCTTATGATATTGTTCTTGATAAAAACAGCACCTTCAGCTGCTCCATCTTCCGGATGCTTCAAAGCGCATTCCCATTCCATAACTGCCCAACCTTTATAATTGTATTGAGTTAGTTTGCTGAAAACGCCTTTGAAATCAACTTGACCATCGCCCAAGCTGCGGAATCGTCCGGCTCTATCAACCCATCCTTGATAGCCGCCATAAACACCTTGTCTTCCGGTTGGATTGAACTCAGCATCTTTAACATGGAACATGCGAATTCGTTCGTGGTAGATATCGATATATTCTAAGTAGTTTAAGCATTGCAATACAAAGTGCGAGGGATCGTACAACAAACAAGCACGAGGGTGGTTGTTTGTGTGTTTTAAGAAGAGTTCATAGCTCACACCATCGTGGAGATCTTCACCCGGGTGAACTTCGTAACATAGGTCAACTCCGTTTTCATCAAATACGTTCAAAATTGGCAACCAACGGTTCGCAAGCTCTTTGAATCCTGTTTCTACCAAACCAGCCGGACGCTGAGGCCAGGGGTATACAGTTGGCCACAATAAAGCCCCACTAAAGGTAGCGTGAGCATTAAGGCCAAGGTTTTGAGAAGCTTTGGCTGCATATTTTAATTGTTGAACGGCCCATTCGGTTCTGGCTTTTGGATTGCCACGAACTGCTTCAGGAGCAAAACCGTCGAACAAAGTATCGTAAGCCGGATGCACGGCAACTAATTGACCTTGAAGGTGTGTGCTTAGTTCTGTGATTTCTAAACCACAACTATTTACGATGCCTTTAATTTCATCGGCATAGGTTTTACTTTCTGCTGCTTTTTGAAGATCGATGCAGCGAGGGTCCCAACTAGGGATTTGCACCCCAACAAAACCGAGACTTCTTGCCCATTGGCAAATAGACTTTAAAGAATTGAACGGCGCTGTATCGCCCATAAATTGCGCCAGGAAAATTCCGGGGCCTTTAATTGTATTCATAAACAAGTGAAAATTAAAACAGGAGTTCCAAAGGAACCCCTGTAGTTATATTAAATCGTATGATCGTACCATTTTGCATCTGATTGTGAAGACGCAACCACATTGTCTATAAAAGCCATACCTCTAATGCCTTCATCAACTTTAGGGAAGTCTTGCATTTCAGGTGTAGCAGTAGTTCCGTCAATTCTTGCTGCAAGGCTTAAAGCAAAATTTCGGTAGATGTTGCCGAAAGCTTCCAAGTAGCCTTCCGGGTGACCTCCCGGAGTGCGGCAGTTGTGAGTTGCAAAACTGCTCAATCGATCACCATAGTTACCACCGGCTCTCAATATTTGAGTAGGTTGATCCAACCATTTTACCAACAAAGTATTCGGCTCGTGTTGCGCCCATTCAATACCACCTTTCTCGCCATATACACGAATCTTGAGTGCGTTTTCTTCACCGGCTGCTACCTGTGAAGCCATGAGTACACCCGCTGCTCCGTTATCGAATTTCAACAATACGTTTCCGTCATCGTCTAACATACGGCCCGGAACCATCACGTTTAAGTCTGCACAAATTTTGGTGATTTTTGCACCCGTAATGTATTCTGCTAAGTGGGCTGCGTGGGTTCCAATATCACCCATACATCCGCTCTTACCACTCTTCTTCGGATCGGTTCTCCAAGCAGCTTGTGCATTTCCTTCTCTTTCAGAAAGTTTACTCAACCATCCTTGAGGATATTCTACCCAAACTTTACGAATGGCTCCAAAAGCACCTCCGGCAAACATTGCCTTGGCTTGCTTTACCATTGGGTATCCTGAATAAGTATGCGTTAAACAAAGCAATAAGCCGGTTTCTTCTACTTTCTGTTTTAACTGCTTGGCTTCTTCAATTGTAAAAGTTATCGGCTTTTCAATCACCACGTGAAAACCATGATCTAAAGCCATCATTGCCGGTGCGAAATGCGCAAAATTGGGAGTAACAATGGTAATGAAGTCGATTCTTTTATCGGCAGGCAATGCTGCCTCTTTCTTAATCATTTCTTCATAGGTCAAATAAATTCGATCTTCCGGCAAAAACAAAGACTTGCCCGAAGCCACTGCAATTTCCGGATTGATACTCAACGCACCGCAAGACAGTTCTACTAAACCGTCCATAAATGCTGCATGGCGATGAATGGCTCCGATGAATGCATCTTTACCACCACCTACCATTCCCATTCTAAGTTTTCTATTCATGTGAAAGCAATTAGTGATTTGAAAAAGGTGTATGAAGATCACAAACCTAATAAAAAAACGAGTAGTAAAATAAGATAAAATAATATACATTTATCCACTCGTAAAAATATGTATACTGCTCCGTTTTATAAACAAGTGTTAGTTCCATAAAATATATATTCACGTTCACAAAACAAAACAACACGATATGCAAGCCAACATTAACCGAAACCAGCTGTTCATTGCAAGCTGTTTAGCTCTGTTAGTTACGTCTTTGTCTTTTGGTATCCGTGCAGGATTATTGGGTACCTGGAAAGTTGATTTCAATTTGTCGCAAGAAGATGCGAGTATCATCACAAGTACTGCTTTTTGGGGCTTTCCTCTCGCAGTAATTTTAGGCGGATTTTTAGTAGATATTATAGGAATGAAGAAACTGCTTGTAGGTGCTTTTGTACTTCACCTTGCAGGGATCATTCTAACCATTACCGCTTCAGGATTTACCGGATTGTTTATTTCAACACTCTTTATTGGAATGGGCAATGGTACGGTAGAAGCTGCTTGTAACCCACTGGTTACAGCTCTTTACACAGAAAAGAAAGCTATCAAACTCAATCACTTTCATTTGTGGTTCCCCGGTGGAATTGTAATTGGAACTCTAATTGTATATTTCTTTGGACAAACAGATGCAGCAACCCACGTTCTTTCTAACTGGAAAGTATTAGTAGCCGTAATGTTGGTTCCAACTGTATTGTATGGCTATTTGTTTTTCAAACTCGATTTTCCGGTAACAGAGAGAGTTGCATCAGGTGTTTCCTCTTCAGAAATGTATAAGTCTTTAGGCAACCCACTTTTCATATTAATGATCGTTCTAATGTTCGGTACCGCTATTACTGAATTGTTTACCGGTCAGTGGATCGAGGTATTATTGAAATCGGTTACAGACAATGCCCTTCTCATTCTTACTATTTCTACCGGAGTAATGGTAATTGGTCGCGGACTAGCAGAACCGGTGGTTCACAAACTTTCTACCACAGGTGTGTTGTTGATTTCAGCAGCGCTTTCTGCGGTTGGTTTGTATATTCTAGGCCACGCTACAGGAAACACCGTGTTCGTTGGAGCGTTGATCTTTGGATTAGGAGTTTGTTATTTCTGGCCAAACATGCTCGGTTTCGTGGCTGAAAACTTACCTAAAACCGGCGCCGTTGGATTGAATTTAATGGGCGGTGCAGGAATGTTTGCCGTTTCTGTTTATATGATTTTCATGGGTAAATTCTATGATAACATCGTAAACTCTAAGCTTGGTTCTGACGCAGCAAATGCTTCTGCAGAAGCAGTAGACGCGGCGAAGAAAGCAGCAGGTCCGGAAATTATCAATGCAACATTGGTGATTCCAATTATTTTAACTGTTGCATTTGCCGGTTTGTACTTCTTCATGAAATCAAAGACGAAAGCAGCCTGATAAAATACTATCAGTCTTTGTTAAAATAATACCAGTTCAAAACAACTGTTCGTTACACTAAATAATTTTTTTCGTTAAACATCACCTATTTTATGGGTGATGTTTTTTTCTTTAGTAATTTACCCTTCCATCTTATCAACTATTGCTGTATGCCTACAAATCAGTCTCGCCGCAATGCATTGAAGAATCTCGTAGCCGGAACGGCGGCCATTGGCGCCACTACAGTATTGGGTTCTTTCTCAAATGAAACATCAAACTCCACAACATTGAAAGGTAATATTCAGCACTCCGCCTGTCGTTGGTGCTATGGAAATATTCCATTGGAAACATTGTGCGCGGAAGGCAAAAAGATTGGATTGATTGGAATTGACTTAGTAGGCCCCTCAGAATGGCCAACGTTAAAAAAGTACAACCTTATATCAACGATGTGCAATGGAGCAGAAATTAACCTTGTAGATGGATGGAATGACACTAATTTTCATTCAAAACTTATCCAAAATTACCTCGATATGATTCCTCTGGTTGCAAAAGCAGGGTATAAAAACCTGATTTGCTTCAGTGGCAGTCGTAGAGGTAAAGACGATGAAACCGGTTGGAAAAACTGTAGTGACGGGTTGAAGAAGATCATGAGTACCGCGGAGCAACACGGCGTAACCATTGTTATGGAATTATTGAACAGCAAAGTGGATCATAAAGATTACCAGTGTGATAAAACAGCATGGGGTGTTGAACTTGCAAAACGAATTGGATCGCCCAACTTCAAACTACTTTACGACATCTATCACATGCAAATAGATGAAGGAGATGTGATCAGAACCATTCGCACTTATAAAGACTATATTGGTCACATTCATACAGGAGGCGTTCCCGGTCGTCGTGAAATTGACGAAAGTCAAGAGCTCTACTACCCGGCTATCATGAAAGCCATACTGGACCTAGGATACAAAGGATATGTTGCGCAAGAATTCATTCCTACCAGCAATGATCAAGCCCAACAATTAGCCGCTCTTCAAAAAGCAGTTCAAATTTGCGATGTATAATCGAATCATTTAATAAATTAGGATTCATTAAAGAATTAGTACTAACTATTGTAAACCCATCAAAGAATTAATATGGCTGAGAATGTTTATGACGCAATCGTCGTTGGTTCCGGAATCAGTGGTGGCTGGGCTGCCAAAGAGTTAACCGAAAAAGGACTCAAGGTATTGATGCTCGAAAGAGGAAAAGATATCAAACACAAAGTTGATTATTTGGAAGCAAATAAAGAAGCATGGGACTATCCCCATCGCGGACAAAGAACCCAAGAAATGATCAACAATTATCCGGTGTTGAAGAGAGACTATCCATTGAACGAACGCAACCTCGATTGGTGGGCAAGTGATAAAGATTCTCCCTATACTGAAATTAAAAGATTCGATTGGTTCCGTGGTTACCACGTAGGTGGACGTTCCTTGATGTGGGGCCGTCAGTCTTATAGATGGAGCGATTTGTATTTTGAAGAGAATGCTAAACAAGGAATTGCAGTTGACTGGCCGGTACGCTACAAAGAACTGGAACAATGGTACAGCTATGTTGAAAAATTCGCCGGAATCAGTGGTTCTAAAGAAGGACTTCCCGAATTACCGGATAGCGAATTCTTACCTCCGATGGACATGACCTGCGTTGAGAAAGATGTAGCAGCTCGAATTAAGCAACACTATAAAGGAATTCGCAAAATGATCATCGGACGTTGCGCGCACGCCACTGTTCCTTTGAATGATCGTCAATGTCAGTTCCGCGATAAATGTTGGTACGGTTGTCCTTTCGGCGGTTATTTCAGTACCCAATCGGCTACTTTACCTGCCGCAGAAAAAACAGGAAATCTTACACTTCGTCCATGGAGTATTGTTACTAAAGTGCTTTATGACAAAGACACTAAGAAAGCAACCGGTGTTGAAGTGCTGGATGCAGAAACAAATAAAACCTACGAGTATAAAGCAAAGATCATCTTCTTAAATGCATCTACTTTAAACTCAACTTGGATTATGATGAACTCCGCTACCGATGTGTGGGAGGGTGGTTTAGGAAGTAGCAGTGGTGAGTTGGGTCACAATTTAATGGACCATCACCTAGGCGTATACGCTTTTGGTTCTTTTGAAGGTTACGAAGACAGATATACATATGGCCGTAGAGCAAATGGAGTATACATTCCTCGTTATCGCAACTTCTTTGGAGACAAACGCGATTATTTGCGCGGTTTTGGATATCAAGGAGGAGCGAGCAGAACAGGCTGGGGTCGTGAAATTGCTGAATTTACCATTGGCGCAGAATTCAAAGAAGAATTGTTAGAACCAGGACCATGGCAATTTGGTATGGGTGGTTTCGGTGAAATTCTTCCTTATCATGAGAATAAAGTAACACTCGATAAATCCAAAAAAGATAAGTGGGGCTTGAATGTGTTGGCATTTGATTGTGAATTGAAAGAGAACGAATTGAAAATGCGCAAAGACATGAAAGACGATGCGCAAGAAATGTTGGAAGCAGCCGGTTTGAAAAATGTTCAAGCGTTCGATGGCGATGGTACACCTGGTCGCGGTATCCACGAAATGGGTACGGCACGTATGGGCCACGATCCTAAAACATCGGTTCTTAACAAGTGGAACCAAGTATGGGATGCAAAGAATGTATTTGTAACAGACGGAAGTTTCATGACTTCTGCGGCTTGTCAAAACCCATCTCTCACTTACATGGCATTTACAGCACGCGCTGCAGATTATGCGGTAAGTGAATTGAAAAAAGGTAATTTATAAGATTCAAGATAGATCCCGACTGGTTTTATCCAGTCGGGATTCCTTCATTCAACTAATTGCAAATTGAATTGCTATGCCAAATGATACTACCTCGGTGAATGTAAACGGAGCAGCAAAAGAGCAAAACACTTTTGATGCCATCGTTATTGGTTCCGGAATCAGTGGCGGATGGGCCGCAAAGGAACTCACAGAAAAAGGATTAAAAGTATTGATGCTTGAAAGAGGCTTCGATATCAAACACAAGGTCGATTATGTTGAGACCGGTAAAGATCCTTGGGAATATCCACATCGTGGAGGTAGAACTCAGCAAATGATCAAAGATTACCCTGTTTTAAAAAGAGACTATCCTCTCAACGAGATCAATTTAAAATGGTGGGCAAGTGATAAAGATTGTCCTTACACAGAAGTGAAACGTTTCGATTGGTACAGAGGATACCATGTTGGAGGTCGTTCATTGATGTGGGGTCGTCAGTCGTATCGTTGGAGTGATTTCGACTTTGAAGCAAATGCCAAAGATGGTGTTGCGATCGATTGGCCTATTCGTTATAAAGACATTGCTCCTTGGTATAGCTACGCAGAAAAGTTTGCGGGGGTGAATGGTAATAAAGATGGATTACTACAGTTACCTGATGGAGATTTTCAACCTCCTATGGAATTGAATTGTGTAGAGAAAGACGTGGCAGCTAAGTTAAAAGATCATTATCAGGGTAAGAGATTGCTTACAATTGGACGTTCTGCCAACCTTACTAAAGAATTGCCCGGAAGAACACTTTGCCAATATAGAAACAGATGTTCTCACGGATGTCCGTTTGGAGGTTATTTCAGTACGCAGTCCTCTACACTGCCTGCGGCAATGGCTACCGGTAATTTGACCATGCGTGTAAACTCAATTGTAACCAAGCTTATTTACGATAAAGACACGAAGAAAGCGAAAGGGGTTGAAGTATTAGATGCAGAAACCAACAAAACCTATGAATACTATGCTAAAATAGTATTCTTGAATGCCTCTACCCTCAACTCAACCTGGATTCTCATGAATACAGCGACTGATATCTGGCCGGCCGGATTGGGTAGCAGCAGTGGAGAGCTCGGACATAACTTAATGGATCATCACTTTAGAGTAGGCGCTTCTGCAACAGTTGAAGGATTTGAAGATAAGTACTACTACGGAAGAAGACCCAACGGTTTCTATATTCCTCGCTGGCAAAATTTGTTTGGCGACAAACAAGACTATATAAGAGGATACGGATATCAAGGAAGTGCTAGCAGACAAGGGTGGGGCAGAGAAATTGCTGAATTGAATATCGGTACAGAATTGAAAGAAGCATTATCTGAACCGGGTCCATGGACTATTGGTATGACCGCATTTGGTGAAACGCTTCCTTATCACGAAAATAAAGTGACACTGGATCCCAATAAGAAAGATAAATGGGGATTGCCTGTACTTGCTATTGATGCTGAGATTAAAGAGAACGAAAAGAAGATGCGCATAGATATGCAGAATCAAGCAAAAGCAATGCTTGAAGCTGCCGGCTTGAAAAATATCAAAGGATACGATCGCGATTATGCGTTGGGTATGGGAATTCACGAAATGGGAACTGCTCGTATGGGTAAAGATCCAAAGACTTCAGTACTCAACGGAAACAACCAGGTTTGGGACGCTAAAAATGTATTTGTAACAGATGGTTCTTGCATGGTAAGTGCAGCTTGCGTAAATCCATCCCTTACATACATGGCTCTTACAGCAAGAGCCGCTGATTTTGCTGTAAAAGAATTGAAAAAAGGAACTATATAATAGTAACATGCCAAACGATTCAACCAGTGTAAATATTAATTCCGGAGGTGTTGCTCAAAACACATTCGATGCAATTGTTATCGGCAGTGGCATCAGTGGTGGCTGGGCCGCAAAAGAACTATGCGAGAAAGGATTGAAAACATTGGTATTGGAACGTGGCCGAGATGTTCAGCACAAGAAAGATTATCCTACTACCCTTTTGAATCCTTGGGAAATGAAACACCGAGGTGGAAGAACAAAAGCGATGGTAGAAGAAAATCCTATAGCTTCAAAATGCTATGCGTACGATGAAGCAACGGAGCATTTCTTTATTAAAGACAAACACCACCCTTACATTCAAGAGAAACCTTTCGATTGGATCCGAGGTTATCAAGTTGGAGGGAAGAGTTTAATATGGGCACGTCAAACCCAGCGTTGGAGCCGGTTCGAATTTGAAGCACCCGCTCGCGATGGTTTTGCAATTGATTGGCCTATACGATATGATGATCTTGCTCCTTGGTATAGCTATGTTGAGAAGTTTGCAGGAATCAGTGGAAATAAGGACGGCTTGGAAACATTACCCGATGGTGAGTTTCTTCCTCCTTGGGAAATGAATTGCCCTGAAAAGCATATTCAATCAAAAATCCATTCGAAGTTTCCCGGAAGAACTGTTATACAAGGCAGATGTGCGCATTTAACACAACCCAATCCGGTTCATTTGGAACAAGGAAGAGGGCAGTGTCAAGCAAGAAATATCTGCTATCGCGGTTGTCCATTTGGAGGCTATTTCAGCTCCAATTCATCAACACTTCCTTGGGCTGCGAATACCGGGAACTTAACCATTCGTCCTCATGCGGTTGTTCATTCAATAATTTATGATGAACAAAAGCAAAAGGCTGTAGGAGTACGAGTAATTGATGCAAACACGCACGAAGCAACAGAATATTTCGCGAAAATTATTTTCGTGAATGCTGCATGTTTGAACTCGAACCTGATTTTGTTGAATTCAACTTCCAATCGATTTCCAAACGGATTGGGTAACGATAATGGTTTGATGGGAAAATACATTGCTTTCCATGATTACCGCGGCAACATTACCGCCGGTATTGAAGGCTTTGATGATATAGAAGAATATGGAAGAAGGCCAACTGCTGCCATGATGCCAAACTTCAGAAATGTTCGTAAGCAAGAGATGGATTTTCTGAGAGGCTATATGGTACACTATTCTTGCAGTAGAGTAAACTGGCATAATTCAGACGGGGCAGAAGGTATAGGAGAAGGCTTCAAAGATTTTGCAAGTCTACCTGGCGGTTGGGGTGTTTTTATGATGATGCAAGGTGAAACCATTCCACAAGAAAAGAATCACGTGCGATTAAGTAAGGATCAGAAAGATGAATGGGGAGTACCGTTGTTAATCACTTCTGTTGACTATGGCGAGAATGATAACAAAATATTGAAAGACTTTTTGGAGCAAGGAGTTGCAATGCTGGAAGCAGCAGGTTGCAAAAATATCAATCCATTCGATAACGGTCGCGTACCGGGTAACGACATTCATGAAATGGGCGGTGTGAGAATGGGAAATGACCCCAAAACTTCTTTGCTTAACAAATGGAATCAATTGCATCATTGTAGTAATGTTTTCGTAACAGATGGCGCAAGTATGGTAAGCACCGGAACTCAAAATCCATCGCTCACTTATATGGCGCTAACAGCGAGAGCGGCCAATCATGCAGTAGAAGAATTGAAAAAAGGAAACTTATAATCACTAAACCTTAACTATAACATGCCTGCGGATTCACCAAATGTAAACATCAATACCAAAGCGGATATTCAAAACAGTTACGATGCGATCGTAATTGGAAGTGGAATCAGCGGCGGTTGGGCAGCAAAAGAGCTCACCGAAAAAGGATTGAAGGTATTGATGCTCGAAAGAGGAGGAGCTTTTGAGCACTTAAAAGATTACAAGACCGCCGGAATGAATCCTTGGGATTTTAAGCACAGAGGCCAAACCACAGCGCAACAGCGACATGATAAGCCTGTTGTTCACAGAGGATGGGCCGCCCAAGAGCAAGTTATTGATGCATGGGTAAACGAAAAAGAATGTCCTTACCACGAAGTGAAGCCATTTACTTGGTGGAGGGTATATAGAATGGGCGGCAGAAGTATTTTATGGGGTCGTCAAAGCTATCGTTTAAGCGACCTTGACTTCGAAGCTAATTTGAAAGATGGACACGGCGTGGATTGGCCGATTCGATATAAAGACATTGCTCCTTGGTACGACCATGTTGAAAAACATGCGGGAATCAGCGGAAGTAAAGAAGGTATTCCAAATTTACCTGATGGGCAGTTTCTTCCACCAATGGATTTGAATTGTGTAGAGAAAGATGCGGCAGCAAGAATTAAGGAACATTATAAAGGCACTCGTCATTTGATTATTGGTCGTGTTGCAAACCTAACACAGGCAATTCCCGGCAGAACCAATTGTCAGTTTAGAAACCGTTGCTGGGAGGGTTGTCCTTTCGGTGGTTACTTTAGTACACAATCGTCTACCTTGCCACCGGCCTTAGCAACAGGAAATTTAACTGTTCGTCCGGATTCAATTGTAACCAAGATCATTTACGACAAAGACACCAAAAAAGCCAAAGGTGTGGAGGTGTTGGATGCGGTCACGAATAAAACGTATGAGTTTACCGCCAAGATTGTTTTTTCTTGCGCTTCGGCTTTGAATTCAACTTGGATTCTTTTCAATTCAGCCACCGATGTATGGGAAGGCGGATTGGGAAGTAGTTCGGGTGAGTTGGGGCACAATGTAATGGACCACCATTATAATTTGGGTGCTAGTGGAAAAGTGGATGGATACGAAGACAGCTATTATTACGGAAGAAGAGCCAATGGTTTTTACATTCCTCGTTTTGCAAATATTGGAGATGACAAGCGCGATTTCTTAAGAGGATTCGGCTATCAAGGTAGTGCAGGTAGAGGAGGTTGGAGTAGAGAGATCGCAGAAATGAGTATTGGTGCCGATTATAAAGAAGCGATCGTAGAACCGGGAGGTTGGACCATGGGGGCAACCGGCTTCGGTGAAATTCTTCCTTATCATGAAAACAGAATTTATCTTGATAAACAGAAGACAGATAAATGGGGCTTACCTATTCTTGCAATGGACGCAGAATTGAAGGAGAATGAACTGAAAATGCGCAAGGCCATTGTTGAAGAAATGAAAAACATGTTGGAAGCAACCGGAGTGAAAGACATTTCTACTTGGGATGCAGGGCACGCAATTGGTCATGGAATTCATGAAATGGGAACAGCCAGAATGGGTAGAGATGCTAAAACATCTGTATTGAATGAATTCAATCAAGTGTGGGATGCAAAAAATGTGTTTGTGACCGACGGAGCTTGTATGACTTCATCTGCTTGTCAAAACCCTTCTTTAACTTATATGGCCTTAACAGCTAGAGCAGCTAACCATGCGGTTGAAGAATTGAAAAAAGGAAATTTATAAATTTAAAACTATAAACGATCACATATGAACAGACGCGAAGCATTGTCTAGAGTTGCTGTGTTGGTAGGTGGTACCGTTGTAGGAGCTGAGTTTTTTCTCAGTGGTTGTAAAACCGGAGCTGATAAAGCGGCAGGTTTACCATTGAGCAAAGAAACCATTGCGCTTCTCGATGAAATCGCTGAAACCATTATCCCGGCAACAAGCACACCCGGCGCTAAAGAAGCGAAAGTGGGTGAATTTATGAACACCATGGTAATGGATTGTTACGAAGAGAAAGATCAAAAAGTATTCTTGGAAGGCATCGGAAAAGTGAACGAAGCTTGTGAAAAAATGCACAAGACCGACTTCATGTCTGCAACGCCTCAACAAAGAAAAGACTTGTTGATTGCTTTGGATAAAGAAGCCAAAGAATATCAGAAGTCTAAAAAACCGGAAGATCCTACACACTATTTCAGTTTAATGAAACAGTTGACATTGTTAGGATTCTTTACATCTGAAGTAGGTGCTACCAAGGCCCTTCGTTATGTAGCCGTTCCGGGTAAATACGAAGGCTGTGTTCCTTATAAAAAAGGTGACAGAGCTTGGGCAACCTAGTTTAGCATTGTAACGCTATTAAGACTGTCTTTGTCGAATTTTTTGTTCGACGAAGGACTACTATATTATTATTGAATTTATTCAACAGCGTATTATGTCTTCAAATCGTAGAGATTTTTTGAAAAAGTCCGGTCTGTTTGCATCGGCATTCGCTTTCGGATCTCTGGCTTCCTGTAACGACAGTGGCTCGGGTTCTTCTGAAAAAAAGGACAGCACTGCTGCCACAGCTTCAACTGTAACAGAGCAACCATTGGGTGATTTTGGATTACAGTTGTACACGCTTCGCGACGATTTCCCTAAAGACCCAAAAGGTGTTCTGAAACAAGTTGCAGGCTTTGGCTACAAACAGGTAGAAGGATTTGAAGGTCCAAACGGATTATGGTGGGGTTTAACCGCCGTAGATTTCAAGAAAACCCTTGATGAGCTAGGTCTTTCAATGGTGAGCAGCCATTGTGATACCGGAAAGGATTTCGAGAAAAAAGCGGCTGAAGCTGCTTCGGTGGGCCTTAAATACTTGATCAACCCGTATGTAGGTGCTCAAAAAACGCTCGACGACTATAAGAAGCTTGCTGAACAATTCAATAAGAACGGTGAGATCTGTAAGAAAAACGGCATCCGTTTCGCATATCACAACCACGATTATAGCTTCAAAGCACTTGATGGTCAAATGCCTCAAGACATTTTCCTCCAAAATACCGATGCTTCATTGGTCGACTTTGAAATGGATATGTATTGGGTTGTAACAGCCGGTCAAGACCCAGAAGCCTGGATGAAAAAATATGCCAATCGCTTCACGCTTTGTCATGTTAAAGACCGCTCAAAAACTGCTAAAGCTGAGGAACACGATGCTTCTGTAGATTTAGGAACAGGGTCTATTGACTATAAGAAAGTGTTGAAAACGGCATCACAAACAGGTATGAAATACTACATTGTTGAGCAAGAGAAATACGAAAACAGCACTCCGTTAAAGAGTGCCGAAGTAGATGCAGCCTATTTGAAAGCGCTCACTATTTAATTAAGAAATCAACACACCACATAAAAGAGGTCGTTTTATACGGCCTCTTTTTTTTATATTAGTGGGATGAAAGCACTATACTCTCTTTTCTTTATTATCGCTATCTGCGGTTCTGTCCAGGCTCAAAACAATAAAGATGTTGAAGCAATCAAAGCAATGATGCTGAAGCAACAGAACTATTGGAATCAAGGAAATGTAGATTCCTTTATGGTTGGCTACTGGGAGAGTGATTCGTTGATGTTCGTAGGCAAGTCGGGTGTTACCTATGGCTACACCAATACACTCAATAATTACAAGAAGGGATATCCTGATAGAGCTGCCATGGGTACCTTACAATTTACTTTTATCGAATTTAAAAAGCTGAATGCCGACACTTACTTTCTTGTCGGAAAATACTACCTCACTAGAACTATTGGTGATGCTTCCGGTCATTTCACTCTTATTATTAAGAAGATAAAGGGGTCTTGGAAGATCATGGT
>DGDD01000006.1 GCA_002385265.1 Chitinophagaceae bacterium UBA3961 | reverse complement strand
AAGAGAAGCGCTGCATTAAAAAGTCCTGCAGTTCTTTACTGCGGGACTGTATGTAAGATGTGTTACAATCTTATTGAGCGGTTTCTTCACCACCTTTTTCGCCTTCTTGTAATTTAGCTTTGATTTCAGCTAAAGCACCGAGGTCTCCCAAAGTAGCTTTTTCCACTTTGCTTTGGATGGTCTTAACAGCCTTCTTCGTTTTGTCGGCTTCAGCGCGAGCTTCTTTCTTCGCAGCTTCTTTCTCCTCAACTTTCACTTGTTCCCAAAGACGGCTATGAGACAATACAATGCGTTTTTCGTTGCGATCGAACTCAATTACTACAAACGTAATGGTTTCGTCGGCTTGAACTTGCTTACCATCTTCTTTTGCAAGGTGACGGTTAGGAGCAAATCCTTCCAATCCGTAGGGAAGTTGAACTACAGCACCTTTGTCATCTTTGCGGATAACGGTTCCTTCGTGTTGTGTTCCCACTGCAAAAGTATCTTGCAGTGCATTCCAGGGATCTTCTTCCAACTGTTTGTGTCCGAGTTGCAATTTGCGGTTTTCTTTATCAATACCGAGGATTACCACTTCAATTGTTTGACCAACTTTCGTGTAATCACTTGGGTGATTGAAACGCTTCAACCAGCTTAAATCGCTGATGTGAATCATACCACCAATTCCGGTGCTCAATTCAACAAACACACCGTATGGAGTGATGTTTTTCACCAAACCATTGTGACGGCTGTTTTCAGGGAATCTTGTTTCAATTGAACTCCAAGGATCTTCGGTCATTTGTTTGATCGACAAGCTCATCTTACGATTTGCTTTATCCAAGGTTACAATCTTCGCTTCATGCTCGTCTCCTAATTTGAAGAACTCTTTTGCGTTGATTGGAGTGTTAGCCCAAGTAATTTCACTTACGTGAACCAAACCTTCAACACCAGGCATGATTTCCAAGAATGCACCGTAATCTTCAATATTTACCACTTTACCTTTCACTACCGAACCTTCCACTACTGTTTCAGGTAAAATATCCCAAGGATGTGGAGTCAATTGTTTCAAGCCTAAGCTGATACGTTTTTTCTCATCATCGAAGTCTAATACAACCACTTTCAATTTCTGATCAAGTTTCAGAACTTCTGAAGGATGGCTGATTCTACCCCAGCTGATATCGGTGATGTACAACAAACCATCTAAGCCACCCAAATCCATGAAGGCTCCGAAATCGGTGATGTTTTTGATAGTACCTTCCAATACCTGACCTCTTTCGAGTTTGCTCATGATCTCTGCACGTTGTGCTTCGATATCGCTTTCGATCAATGCTTTGTGAGATACTACAGCGTTCTTAATAGTTTCGTTGATCTTCACTACTTTGAACTCCATAGTTTTTCCTACAAACTGATCGTAGTCTGTAACAGGCTTAACGTCAATTTGAGAACCTGGTAAGAATGTTTCCATGCCAAACACGTCTACAATCAAACCACCTTTTGTTTTAGAAGTAACCAAACCGGTAATAACTTCACCAGTTTTGTGAACTTCAACGATACGCTCCCAAGCACGAGTGATACGAGCTTGCTTGCGGCTCAGGTTCAAATGACCTTCGCGGTCTTCTTTCTCTACAACCATTACTTCCACTTCATCACCTACTTTCAAACCCTGCAAATCGCGGAATTCGTTCAAAGAAATCAAACCATCGCTCTTAAAACCAATATTGATCACAACATCAGTTTTTGTTACACCTACTACCAAACCAGAAACCAATTCACCATCAGTTACTGACTTGAAGGTTTTTTCATACACTTCGTCATACTTTACTTTCTCTTCTTTAGAGTAAGAAGTAACGTTGCGTTTGTCTACACTCCAGTCAAAATCGTCGTGCGCCGAAGTGTCCACAGAAGGGTTTGTTGTCGCTGTTGCGTCTGCAGAAGACGCATCCTGTGCATCAGCGTTTAATTGTTTAACAATAAAATTTAAAAACATGATAAATAGTCCCGAAAGGGTTAAAATTTTCGGGGATGCAAAGATACTTTATTCCCCGTACATACCCATCTTTTGCAGGGGAAAAATTATGGCCTCCAAGTTATTGAAATTCAAACAGTTAAGGCAATCAACAAGCCCCCATTACAGCTTTCACCAGCAAACTGAGGGTTTTATCCGATTTTCCCGCCACTTCAATTATTTCTGCTATGTTTACCGGCTTTAGGTTATCGGGGTCACATTCATCTGTTATTACACTTACGGCGGCACAGGGAAGTCCCACCTGGTTGGCTACAATTACCTCAGGCACCGTACTCATGCCTACCATATCAGCACCCGTATTTCTCAACCAACGATATTCGGCTCTAGTTTCAAGGTTAGGGCCCATAACAGCAACATAAACACCCTTTTTTAGCGGTATTTTCAATTCAGAAGCCTTCATTTCAAACAAAGCATTCAAATGGCCGTCATAAGGAGCGCACAGATCAACAAAGCGCTGCCCCCAACTAGGATCGTTCATACCGCGCAAAGGATTGTCAGGTTGCAAGTTGATGTGGTCGTCCAACAACACCAAATCTCCCTTCTTAAAGCTAGGATTCATTCCCCCGGCAGCATTGCTCAAAAACAAGTACCGCACTCCCAACGCTTTCATTACACGAATCGGAAAAGTGATCTGCTGCATGGAATACCCTTCATAGTAATGAAAACGCCCCTGCATGGCCAGCACTTTCTTGCTTCCAATTGATCCATACACCAGTTGACCCTTGTGGAATTCTACTGTAGAAGTCGGGAAATAGGGGATTTCTTGATAAGGAATCGTTAGTTCAATCTCCATCTCCCGGGTAAATGCTCCCAATCCGGTTCCTAGAACAATCCCAATTGTTGATTGTATAATGCCTTTGTCTTGTAAAAAGCGAGCACAATCGGCCACATGCTCTGGAGTATAATTTATCATGCAGTTAAATCTTATCGGTTTTAGATTACGTAAGTTCTAAAGGTAACACTGTCTAACATGAAAGTACGCATACTCGCCATTCTTAGTTTTTTGATGCTCAACGCTTGGTTTTGCATCGGGCAAACTGTAGGAAGCAGCGTTCCCAGGCTTCCGGTAGATCGTGTGATCTCCCGAGCAGACGAAAAGTCGAGTGAACTCATTGTACCAGGTCCGAAATTATTCATTCTAGATTTCTTCGGCACCTGGTGTGTTCCTTGTATTAGAGCACTTCCAAAACTCGATAGTCTTCAAGGATCATTTAAGGAACAAATAAAAGTATGGCTCATTTCTACAGAATCTACCGAAAAACTCACTTCATTTTTAGAAAAAAGGCCTTCTCTTCACTTACCTATTGTTGTAGACAGCAATGCAAAGCTGAGCAATTACTTCCAGCCACCTTCTTATCCCTATACTGTTATAATTAACCCACAAGGTGTTATTGTATCAATAACTCATGCCAGTGCATTAACAAAAGACTTAATAGAAAGTTTGATAAAAAACGAAGAGCCGGCTCCGCCAATTGAACAGCCAACTACATCATTCCCCTCTTTTTCTTCGCTTATGATTAATACAAATACCAGCAATAATATTTTGGTAAAGAAATCGCAGGAACTCGTGTATGCCACTAAAACCGAAGAATCATCAGAGGCACTGGAAATGGACCTGAGCAAGATTTCAGCGTCTGAACTTGAGAAATACTTGATAACTGATTCAGAGAAAAAAGCCTTCTGGCTGAACATATACAATGCATTCACACAAATTCAATTAAAGAAAGATACTTCAGCATACCTACACAGAAACAAATTTTTCAAAACCAGATTTATCAATATTGGAGAAAGAAAATGGAGTTTAGATGAAATAGAACACGGCCTTCTAAGGAAATCGAGTTGCAAATATTCATTGGGCTATCTTAAAAAAATTGGCGTTAAAAAATTTGAGAAGAAAAATAGGGTAGCAATTATTGATCCTAGAATTCATTTTGCATTAAACTGCGGAGCAAACTCTTGTCCTCCAATCGCCTTTTACAACGATGCTACTATTGATCAACAACTTGAAGTAGCTACTACTAATTATCTTAACAGTGAAGCAAGTTACAACGCAGCAACCAATGTACTAACCCTTCCTGCCTTAATGAGTTGGTTTCGCGGCGATTTTGGAAAGAAGAAAGAACGACTTAAATACGCTCAAAAAATTGGTCTACTTCCGGATACGGTAAAACCCAAAATCCACTACAAAAAATACGATTGGTCTCTTCAATTAAATCACTTTCAAAAATAATCACCATGGCAAATCACTATTACGACGCGGCTGACCTAGCTAAATTTGGAAAAATCAGCGAATACCAAAAGGAATTGGCAGATAAATTCTTTTCTTGGTACGGTGCTGCTTTTGCAGACAGCGCGCTCTCTGCAAAAGAAAAATCACTGATTGCATTGGCCGTTGCTCACGCTGTACAATGTCCTTATTGCATTGACGCCTACAGTAGTGATGCTTATGAGAAAGGATGGAACGAGGCACAAATGATGGAAGCTGTTCATGTTGCCGCAGCCATTAAGGGGGGCGCCGCATTGGTTCACGGCGTTCAAATGATGAATAAAGTGAAAGAAATAGCAATGTAATTTTTAATTCAGTAACATGAAATCACTACAAGCTCAAAAAAGTGAACTTGCAAGCACTGAAAAGCAACTTGCCATCATCGAAAATGGACTCAGTGGAAACAAAGACTATGCATTGATCCCATTTCAACAGCAATTGGAACAACTGAACCTCTTTCCTCTTGTTCCTACGCAGCTTGAGATCTTTCAAGTAAATGTTGGAAAAATGTGTAACCAAGTTTGTAAACACTGTCATGTAGATGCGGGACCTGATCGAAAAGAGATCATGACTCGAACTACGATGCAGGCTTGTTTAGATGTATTGGCCGCTAACCCTTCTTTCAAAACAGTTGATCTTACAGGTGGCGCTCCGGAAATGAATCCTGACTTCAGGTGGTTTGTAGAACAAATACATGCGCTGGGAAAACACATCATTGTACGTTGCAACCTAACCATTATTCTTGCGAATAAAAAATACCACGATCTTCCGGAATTCTTCAAAAAACATCAAGTTGAAGTAGTCTCCTCTTTACCTTTCTATACTGCTGATAGAACCGACCGACAAAGAGGCGATGGGGTGTTTGAAGATTCAATTAAAGCACTTCAAATGCTCAATGAAGTAGGGTATGGAATTGAAGGAAGTGGTTTGCAACTAAATCTTGTGTACAATCCAGCCGGTGCCTTTCTTCCTCCGGCACAAAATGGGCTGGAACTTGAATACAAGGAACAATTGAAAAAACATTTCAACATTAGTTTCAATAACCTCTATGCTATAACAAATATGCCAATTAGTAGGTATCTCGACTACCTCCTTACTAGCGGCAACTATGAGAAATACATGGAGAAATTGATAGGTGCTTTCAATCCTGTTGCAGCTAGCAATGTCATGTGCAGAAACACCTTGTCAATAGGTTGGGATGGTTACTTGTTTGATTGCGATTTCAATCAAATGTTGAACCTAAAAGTAGATTCCAACCATCAGCATATTTCCCAATTCAATTTACACGAGCTTCAAACTCGATCCATTGTTGTAAATCAACATTGTTATGGATGTACAGCCGGATCCGGTAGCAGTTGCGGAGGAAGTGTAGCATAATTAATTCATTCAAATAGTATAAAGTATGAGCATCACCTACTTGGAAACAACCAAAAACGTATACAAAGAAGCAGCAGAAAACCCTCAAGTTGGTCTTTGCTGCACCACCACACCCATTTGGCAGTTGCCGGGTCTCGATATTCCCGTAATCATGCAGAGAATGAATTACGGCTGTGGATCTACCGTTCATCCGCGCGACCTAGTCAACAATCCTAAAATTTTATATGTTGGTGTTGGCGGCGGAATGGAGCTGCTTCAATTCGCTTACTTCAGCCGTCAAACAAATGGCGTTATTGGAGTAGATGTAGTGGATGAAATGTTAGAAGCTTGCAATCGGAACTTTTTGGAAGCTGAACAAGCCAATCCATGGTTTAAAAAAGATTTTGTTCAATTGAAAAAGGGCGATGCGCTTAACCTTCCGGTTGAAGATGCTTCTATAGACGTTGCAGCCCAAAACTGTCTTTTCAATATTTTTAAACAAGAAGAATTGAAACAGGCGTTGAAAGAAATGTACCGGGTTCTTAAGCCTAGAGGAAGATTGGTGATGAGCGACCCTACTTGCGAACAAGAAATGAGCAAAGAATTAAGAGAAGATGAAAGATTAAGAGCTTTGTGTTTAAGTGGTTCTCTCCCACTCTGGGATTATATAAAGATGATCACAGATGCAGGCTTTGGAACAGTAGAAATTAGAGCAAAGCGTCCGTATAGAATTCTTGACCCTAAAAACTATCCCACTAAAGAGCTTCTTTTCATCGAAAGCGTGGAAGTGTGCGCAATCAAAGACCCTATGCCCGAAGATGGACCTTGCGTATTTACCGGTAAAGCAGCCATCTATTATGGAAACGAAGAATGTTTCGATGACAACAAAGGGCATGTATTGCTACCAAACCAACCGCTGGCCGTGTGCGATAAAACCGCAGCAGCGCTTTCGAAACTCAATCATCCGGAATTGTTTATATCAGATTCAACTTATTTCTACGACGGAGGTGGATGTTGCTAAATGAAGCCGGCACTTATCATATTTGCAAGAAGACCGGTTGAAGGGAAAGTAAAAACTCGATTAGCAAAAACAATCGGTAGTTCAGAAGCATTGTCGGTATACCGGCAACTTCTGAACTACACTCATTCCGTACTACTCACCATTGATGCCGATAGATTTGTTTACTATTCGGATGAAATTGATGACAAGGATCATTGGCTAAATAAGCACTATTACAAAAGATTACAAGCAGAAGGTGATCTTGGAGATAAAATGAAACGGGCATTTGATGAACTGTTCCAAATGGGATATCAAAAAGTTATCATTCTGGGTACCGACTGCCCGGAGCTAGAATCGCAGCACATTCAAAATGCTATTATTGAATTAGATGAAAAAGATGTGGTCATTGGGCCTGCTAAAGATGGAGGCTACTATCTACTTGGAAAGAAAAGAATGATTACCGATCTATTCTCAAACAAATTATGGAGCACTGAAAATGTATTGCATCAAACATTGAGCGATCTGGAACGCTTAAATATTTCATACTCGTTACTATCTACATTAACAGATATTGATGAAGAGGCCGATTGGCTACCTTTTAAACAGAAACTAGAACTGTTCAAATAACACCAATTCTTTCAGTAAAGATCTACTTTACCCGCGAAAACCGCAACGACTTCACCATCCAATTGGGAAGAGGTTTCTCCGGGTTTCGATTCTTGAGATTCAAATACCATCCGAGTGATTTTAAGATTGGTACTTTATGAGTTTCTACGTATTCAATTAAAGTTCCATCACAATCTTCATTGTATGCGAATTGTCCTGCTGCCTCCCCCATATCGAAACTATTATTACTATTTACCGTTAATGGGTGCTTTATAGATTCGCAAAGGCTTTCCAACTCCTTCATACCGGTAATATCAAAACACACATGAATGAAACCCAAATCACCCCAATAACGATTCTCAAACATTGGTCGGCCACTAATCTCAGGGTGGCAGATCAATTCAATTTGAGTTGGACCCAATAATTTAGCAAAAGCCCCCGCTCTATTCTGAGAATGCGTTAAAACAACCCGCTGCACAGCAACAGCCTCCTCAAATTCTTCGCCCAACCCTTTCCATCTGCCGGTTTCTTCGCTCAGTACTTTATCATATCCAAGCAACCGGTTGTAAAATGATTGAGACATTTCAATATTACTTACTCCAATCCCTACTCCTAAAACACCGCCTGTGAACGACTTGCAACTATCAAAAACATAATCGTCCTCAATCACTTCAAATATATTTTCGTATGGATCTTTAACAAAAAAATGATACTTCCCCTCTGAATTCGTTAACATGCCAGTGAGAAACTGAACCCCTTCATTTTTCATATGTATAAAAGCCTCTTTGGGTCGAGCACTGCGAATTTTTACCCAAAGAATACCTAGATCCTGTGGACTTCTCTTGTTGAGTTTTCCTTTCGGTTTTCGACTCATATATTGCCAGATCTCAAAACCACCACCTCCTTGTAAGTTCATAGCAAGAATGGCATAACGCTCGTGTACTTCTCCCCCGGTATAACAAGTCATCAAGCTTGCCATTGCCTTGTCTTTGAAAACTACTACGTCCAT
>DGDD01000075.1 GCA_002385265.1 Chitinophagaceae bacterium UBA3961 | reverse complement strand
ATCTAATGTAATACCCACTCATGCCAAACAACCCCTGCGCCTACCCTAACTAACACATAATCAGCATTTTCTAGTATCACTTCAATACCCTTCAACTCATTTTTGATTACCCAACCATCAAAATCTTTTGTAAACAACATATTACTTCCCCCACCTAAAACTAGTAAAGGAAACCTAGTATGAAGAATGCTCAAATCTGAAACAGAACTGAGTATGGAAAAATACCGGGCGGAAGTCTCAATCTTAAAAGTATTGTAAGGAAGCAACGAAACTCCTTCCTGTATCATCATAATTAGGTGTTTTTACTGAACAATAATAGCTCAAAATAATGGCTAAATCGTTAGAAATTAATAAAATAATCACTAATTTAACTTATTCACATTGATCAATTATTATGAACTTGAAAATTAACCTAACTATCCTTTTGGGCCTTTGTACTTTGTCGCTATTCGCGCAAGAACCCAAAAAAGAACATCCTGCTTCTTTAGACCTTATTCAAAAAGGTATCGAACTTCACAATGACGGAAAGTATAAAGAAGCAATTGCCTTGTATAAGCAAGTGTCAAAGAGTGACACCAACTATGTTTGGGCAATTTATGAATTGGGGCTCAGTTATAACGCTGATTCGAATTTTACAGAAGCAAAAAAAATGTATGAACTAGGACTCTCACTCGAAACCGAAAGAGAAAGAGAACCTGATTTCTACAATAACTACGGTAGCTTGATTGACGATCTAGGCGATTCACAAAGAGCACTTAGAATTTATGATTCAGCAATTGCGAAATATCCTGCCTATTCACAATTAAGACTGAACAAAGCGACCACCCTGATCAAACTTGATCGAATTAAAGAAGCCGAATCCATTCTAAAAGAAAACATTTTAATGGATCCTTATAGCACCAGCTCGCATTACCTGCTTGGATATTGTGCGTTAAAGCAAGGGAAAATAGTTCAATCCTTTATCAGCAATATTGCTTATCTCATGATGAATCCCTCCGGCAGGTTTCAACAGAATGCGATCAATGGTTTGAATATGGTGGCAAAAAGCAATGATGAAGTGGCAGAACTAATCGCAAAAAGAACAGAAGGCCCAACTGACAACTTTCAGTTATTGGAGCAGATATTGCTTTCCAAGATAGCCCTAGACAAAAATTACAAACCCTTAATCAAATTAGACGACCCCATATCGCGTCAAATTCAAGTACTCATGGAAAAAGCAGAGTACAATCCAGACGATGACGATTTTTGGATGCACTACTACATCCCTCTTTTTAGACAATTGTTCAATAGTAAGAAATTTGAACCATTCATCTACCATATCTTTTCGAACATTAACATTGAAGTAATTCAATCTTATAACAAGAAAAATAAAAAAGAGTCGGAAGCCATGGTAAACGATATCGTTGCATATCTAACCAGCATAAAAACCACTCGTGCCCTAAAGGTAAAAGACCGAGAGAATCCCTCTTTCTACTATACTTTCGAAGAGGGTAAGCTAACAGGTAAAGGCTACTATACTGATAAAGGAGAAAAATACAAAGGCGCTTGGGAATTCTATTATAGTCCAGGAAATATTAGAAGCAGAGGCAAATACAACGATAATGGTGAACGTGAAGGCGAGTGGACATATTTCTATTTCACTGGTGCGAAACGAGCGGTAGAAAACTATTCCAATGGAAAAGTTTCAGGGCCGGCGATCGTTTATTTTGAAAATGGCAATGTGTCATCAAAAATGAACTTCACCAATGATGAAAAAGACGGTACAGAATATACCTATTTCCTTTCAGGTGCTCCTAGAACGATCGCTAATTATAAAAATGGAAAGCTAGATGGAACCAAAACCATTTACTACAAGAATAAAATGGTTGAGTATGTTGAAAATTACAAAATGGACAGCCTCAACGGTGAATATGTAAGTTACCATCAAAACGGAGAATTAGAATACAAGGCCCAATACGTAAATGGTGATTTACAAGGATACATCAAAGGTTATCATAATAACAAAAAGTTAGCCTTTGAGGGTGCTTATAAAGATGGCAAACAAGATGGAAAATGGAAACGCTACCACAAAAACGGTGCTTTGAAAACAGTGGAGAACTATGTTGCCGGAGAACTCGATGGTGAATATCTTGAATACTACGACGATGGAACTCTTAGTTCAAAACAAATGTATAAAGCCGGCAAAACTGAAGGTCAAAGTATCTTTTATGATATCGATGGAAAGCAATACGCCGTTTATGAATACGAAAAAAATAAATTAAGAAAGGCCACACAATTCGACAAAGCCGGAAAGCAAATTAGCAGTGTAGACTTGAGAGGAAGAAAATATACTTTACCGGTATTTCATCCAGATGGGGCAAAAAAAGTTGAACAAACCTATAACGACAAAGGAGATGCCGATGGTCCGGAAACCTTCTATTTTAAGTCGGGCGCAATAATGGAAAAAAGCACTTATATAAAAGGATACTTGGAAGGCACTACGATAGGCTACCATCCCAATGGCACCGTTAGTGCTGAAATCAATTACCATGAGAGTAAACAAGAAGGTGCGAATAATAGATACTATATTAATGGTAAACTTTCCGAAACCGGATGGAATATTGCAGGCGAACAAGAAGGGGAATGGTTGAAATACGATGAAATGGGCAACCTTGAATCCAACACGCACTTCTACGAAGGCGATTTACATGGTTGGAAAACAGAGTACTGGCCTAACGGCAAAGTAAAGTCCGAAAAACTAAATGAGTACGGCTGGATCCGCAAAGAAATTCAATACGATACTACGGGCAAGGTGCTCATTGTAAACGACTTTAAAACATTAGACGGAAAGTACCAAGCCTTGCATTTCAATGGTAAACTTGCAATTGAAGCAACTTATGATAAAGGAAACTTCAACGGAAACTATAACTTCTACTATTTCGATGGTAGCCCGGAATTGAAGCTTATCTATAAGAATGGCCTACTAGATAGTACATATGTTCGCTATTCTTTCGGTAATAAGAAATCGGTTGATGGAAAGTACAAAATGGGAGACAAAATCGGAACATGGACTTACTATAAGCCTAATGGTAAAATTAATTTCACTGAAAAATATGAGAACGGTGAACTGAATGGAGAACGAATTTACTACTATGACAATGGTAAGATTGAGCAATCATTAAGCTTTAAAGATGATGAAAAAACGGGATGGACAAAGAAATTTGATAGCACCGGCGTATTGATCTACCAAATAAAATACGAAAACTCAATTCCGGTTTCGTACAGCTACTTGGATAAGAACAACAAACTACTGCCCGAAATTCCAATTCCTTTTGGATCTGCAAAAATTACAACCTACTATCCAAACGGTAAGATTTCAGCGTCTTTCGAGTATAAGGACGGCAAACTGATTGGAGCAAATAAAACCTATTATCCAAATGGGCAGGTTTCTTTCGAAAGCAATGAAGTGTACAGCTTGAGTGAAGGTCTGGTAAAAGAATACCACCCTAACGGTCAACTAAAGTCTCAATACACCTCAGTACTTGATAACTACAATGGCCCTTATGCTCTTTTCAACAGTAAAGGTGTTAAAATTGAGGAGGGATTTTATTATAACGACAATCTACATGGCAAGAATACTTTTTACGACGATAATGGAAAAGTGAAAGAAGTAAGAACTTATTATTATGGAGAACTAATATCAGTTACAAAATGATGAAGAAATTTTTTGCAATAGCAACACTCATACTAGCATTCAACAAAGGTTATTCACAAAAAGCAGAAGAAATACTGGCCAAATTTCCTGGAGAGGAAATGGCTGTTTTAAACAGTTCCCAGCATTACCATATCTCGTTGAAAAATGGACAGCCTGTGGTTGAAAGCAACGATGTCCAACAATTAATCTACTTAACGGCAAATGCCCCTGCATATTTAAGCAGGTATGGTTTTGCTCAAAGCAGTTTTCACCAAATT
>DGDD01000085.1 GCA_002385265.1 Chitinophagaceae bacterium UBA3961 | reverse complement strand
TCCAAACGCATTGTGAAATTGTTTAGGGCGGGAAATCTACATGCCTTCAATACTGCTTTACGGTCTATTGGTGAAGTTGCGGGTTGGACTGAGGTGTTGGGAAAGCAGCGAACCCGCAACGGTAAGACATTAAATGTTACTGCCGCTAGTCAAACCCGGTTTTGTGATCTCATGAGTTCTCATTTGATGCGGAGATCGGCCATAACCACCATGCTGCTTTCCGGTATGCCAGAACATTTGGTTCGCAAAATATCAGGGCATGCTACCAACAGCCCTTCGTTCTACCGGTATGTTAATTACACCCAACCTTTTTTAGATCAAGCCATTGAAAAGATGCACGACTTGCTAAAAAAGCAATAGACAATACTACGGAAACAATCATCAGCCAGACTTTAAAATGTCAAAAAAGCAGTGTAGCTTTAGGGTAGTTCTTTGAGTTAGATGTAGCCCTCCGTTCGGGATGTTGATGCCAAACCGCTCCTATACCGCCGGAAGCCAGTTTAGGTATGGGTTTAATGGGCAAGAAAGCAGCAACGAGGTCTCGAACAATTCTACTACAGCTGAGTTCTGGCAATATGATTCTAGAATTGCGAGGAGATGGAATCTTGATCCCAGACCCGACATTTCTGAAAGTCCGTATTCAAGCTTCAAATGCAATCCTGTTCTGTTTAGCGATGTTTTGGGAGACACAAGTGTTTTGGGCGCAGGTGGTAAAATTCAGATTGAAATAGATGAAAAGTACAACAAGCTAGAATTTTACGATGATGTTGAATATGCAATTGGTAGAACTTTAGTGCCTGTAAGGAAGGGTCAACTTCGTTCTTTTACTAATGTTTTGGGGCATTTTACTGCAAGATGGACTAAAAATGCTGATGGAAAGTATGAGTTTGTAGGATACCTCAATGAAGAAGGTAAAACTATTGAAAAGGCAGTCGAAGATGTGAATTCTCTGATAAATTGGGATGCTGAAGTGCGTTCGTTTGTTTACAACAAGTTGACGGGGTTTATGCCAAGGGAAGGTGAATCATACGAAGAAGCTGGCAGGAGGACAGCCTATGACCTTTTGTTATTTGGTGTGACTAGTGCAGTATACCCAGAGCCTGGATTTGAAACTGGAAGCGGTCGTTTCTCCACTTCATTGGATGACATGTCGGGAATAGGATTAGTGAATCCAGCAACCAATCTTGCCGCTAAGACGAGTACGCCATTATATCACTATACAACAGCAGCAGGGTATAATGCAATAATGAACTCAAAAGTTCTTAATCCATCTATAGGCGTGAAAAATGCAAGGTTTGGTTCAGGGCAATATTTTACAGATATAGTACCAGGTGCTTTTACAAAAGGCCAGACTTCTTATAGGCTTTACGGTGTTCCATGGAATAGTAGTCGCCTAACTCACTATATTAAAATTGAAACATCGGGATTGAATATTATTCAAAACAAACCATTCAATTTCTTAAACCCTTCTTCCACTCCATTAAACTTGAATGGAAGAATTTTAGGAGGTGGTGCAACAGGATTTTAACATGAAAGAAGTATTTATAAAGAAACACTGGGGTGAAGGAGATGTGTTGTTTTATATCCATTTTCAAAATGGGGAGGCAATAAGGCAATTAGAAATAACGCCTACTTCAACGCTGAAGCTCACTTCAAGTAATCCATCAAATGGCGATTCAATGTTGTATGACCAGTCGCTTGATGAATTAGATTTAAAAGAATCTGATTTTATTACAGAAGAAGAGTTTAATAAAGTTTGGAATGAAAAGTAAAGTAAACGCCCCAAAATCCGGGGCGTTTACTTTTTAAATTTCTTTATAATTTTCAACTACAAATAAATCAACATTAGGATAATCTCTTGTAATCTTATCTATCACAAATTTTACATCGTCCCAATTTAGACCGCCAAGACCAGCACCAATTTTAGGTAATGCAATTTTGAAAATATTATTTTCATGTGCATAAGAAAGCATTTTAATTAATGAGCTTTCAACGGCATTAATATCAGCTTTAGTTTTCCAAGAGATTTGAGTTCCGAGATTAAAAACTGTTCCATTGTCGTAATTATAAGTATATACATCGCCTACAGAAAACAATCCTTCCTTACACAATCTTTTATACTCAATATACATTTTAGGAAATTTTTCCTTGAACTGTAAGGCAATACCTTTACCCATTGCACCAGCACAGTTGCATCCATGAGCATAGTTTGAAATTTCTTTTAATTTAAAAATATTGCCATGTTCAATGTACGTAACCATCAGGGTTGATTATTTTAACAGAAACTCAAGGAGTCCAAGTTTTTAATTTTTATTTTTTTTTGTAGAAGCTTTTCTTCCTGCATCAGTTTTGGTTAGCTTGCTGTAGCTTTTGGTGGTGCTTTTTTTAGGGGCTGCTTTACGCTCTTTGGTAACGGGCTTGCTTAAATCAGCACCCTTTTTAATGCGAGGCAGTTTACCGGGTTTATCTTTTTTAGTTGTCATTTTTTATAGAATTAATTTTTAAGAATACGCTTGCCTTGTTTTAGCATCTCTTAAGAAGGCATCTACAATAGTCATCAAGCAGGATTTATCACTTTCTTTAAGACTCTCAATATCCTGCAAACGCTTTAAGGTCTTTTTATCAAACTTGGCGTTCACACCTTCACCTACCAAATAATCCAACGACACGCCAAAGGCATCTGCAATACGTTTTGCAAACTCAATGGAGGGGACAGCTTCGCCCCGCTCATACTTTCCTATAATCTCACGGGAAACAACGCTTTCTGTGGCTAACTCTGTTTGCGACCAGCCTTTTTCCTTGCGTAAGTCCGCTATAATCTTAGCAATATTCTTCATCTTACTACGTGTTTATGTATGATATGACAGTGATTGTGCAAAAATAGGGTAATAATGTACATAAAAAAATAGGTTAAGGCCTTGTTAGTTTGGCAAGATGTTATACTTTTGTGTCCGATAGTACACACGGTAAGTTTTAAAAAATATTTTTCAACATGGAAAAAAAACCAAGAAAGTGAAGCTGCAACCCAAGCACAGAGCCTTATCATGGGGCAATTACAAAGTAGTTCCGTGGCTTACAATATCCGGAGTATGGTTAGAACAGAATGGATTTAAAGCGGGAGAAACGGTAAGCATCACTATTGAGAAAAACCAACTCATTATAAAACCCCTGTAGGCAATGGAGATAAAAGAAATCAAATCTCAACTAAGCATCCTAACCGTATTGCAGCTTACGGCTTGAAGCCCTACAAAAATAAAATGCTGTGCTGCCCCTTCCATGATGATAAGAATCCAAGTATGCAGGTGTATGCAGAAACCAACACGGTCTTTTGCTTTAGCGGTAACCGCTCAAAGAATGGTAAGGCAATGGACACGATACAGTTTATCCAGGACAAAGAAAGCTGCACCAAACACGAAGCAATCAAAAAAGCGGAAAGCCTTATCAGCAATGGCACACAGACAGTAATACAAAAACCAATCATACAAGCAGAGAACCTCACGGAAATTTTTGCCAAACTAAAACAAACCTTTACAGCAGCAGCAAAGCAAGAGCCTACGCAGAGAGCAGAAGTATATACAATGCAAAATTAGAAGCAGGATATAATAACGGCACTCATTACAGGCACTTAAAAAACTGCATGGTGTTCCCGCTCAAAGACAAGAGCGGAACTATTGTAAGCCTTTACGGGCGCAACATCGAGAGCGAAGGAAAAGACGACCGACATTTTTACACAACAAACAGAAGCGGTTTATATCCCGGCTATCCTGATGCAGCAACAGAAATATTAATCATTACCGAAAGCATTATTGATAGTGCAACGCTCGGGCTTTATACAATCTACGCCAGTCTTGCACTCTACGGCACTAATGTTTTAAACGAAGAACTCAAAGAGGCTGTAAGCCAGTTAAAAAACCTCAAAGAAATTATCTTCTTTTTAAATGGCGATGAAGCAGGCAGAACATGGACACAGAAGCACAGCGAAACAATACACGAACTGTTACCACAAATAAAAATCACAGCAGTAAACACACCGGAGGAAGAAGATATAAACAGCATGGTACAATCGCATTGTAGGCGTACCCAAACTTCGGCAGTTGAAAGTTAGAGAAAACCAATAATTTTAAACTGTCAAACATTATGAAAAAGACCAGATTTACCGAGAGCCAGATAGTGGCAGCAATTAAAAGCAAGAAAGAGGTGTTTCTGTAAAAGAGATCTGTCGAGATTTGGGTACCAGCGAGCCTACGTTTTATAATTGGAAAGCGAAGTACGGCGGCATGGAAGCCAGCGATGTCAAGAAACTCAAGGATCTTGAAACAGAGCTGAGCCAGTATAAGAAGATCGTAGCCGAGCTCACGTTCGAGAACCGTGCTACGAAGAACTTCATTGAAAAAAAGTTATAGTCCCTACTGATAAAAGAGAAGCTGCTCACTATTTTGTTCAATCGGAGCAGTGTAGCATTAGTAAGGCTTGTCAGATCGTGCAACTACCACGCAGTACTTATCAATACGAGAAAAGACAGAAAGACGACCATTCAGTTGAGCTGCTACTGGATCAGTTGGTTAGTAAACATCCGACCATTGGCTTGTGGCAATGTTACTATCGCTTGCGTAATCGTGGCGTTGTTATCAATCACAAAAAGCTTAGAAGGGTCTATCGTCTGATGAACTTGAATGTTCGTCGCAGACCAAGAAAAACGCTTCCGGAACGTGTAAAACAGCCCCTATTAACGCCTACAGCCCCTAACCAGATGTGGAGTATTGATTTTATGACCGATCGATTAGAGGACGGCAGAAGCTTCCGACTGTTGAATGTTATGGATGACTTTAACCGTGAGTCTCTTGCAATAGAAGTTGATACATCCCTTCCCACTCTTCGAATAATCAGAGTGTTGGATCAGCTCTTGCATCGCAGGGGAAAGCCATCCAATATTAGAACCGATAATGGACCGGAATTTATCAGTCACAAACTTGAGCAATGGTGCACCAAACAACAAATTACATTACAATTTATTCAACCAGGAAGGCCGATGCAAAATGCTTTTATTGAACGAAAAAATGGAAGCTTACGCAGAGAGCTTTTGAATGCTTATTTGTTTGCCAGCCTGAACGAAGCAAGAGAGCTGTGCGAAAACTGGCGGAATGACTACAACGAAGAAAGACCGCACAAATCACTTCATTATCTGTCACCCCACAATTACACAAAGCTTATGAAAAGGAACGAGCAGCTTTATCCACAAGCGGCGAACGAAAATCATTTAAAAATTGAAGAGAGCCGCTTAGTGGATAAAGCGACTGAATCAAATGAAAATCCTCAATTTTTGAGCTGACCGAAAAAAAGGTACGCCTACAGGTTTATCACAGGCTGAACTGGGTAATGCCATCGGAACCTCTGGTGATGTAATTGGTCGTTATGAACGGGATGTGATTTCCCCTTCTATTGTTGTTATTAAAGTGGTGGATGCCCTGGAAGTGTCTATTGTTTTTCTCTTAGGTAAAACCAAAATGATTTTGGATAAGCAAACGGTAAAACATCTGGAAGATATCGGCAAACTGCCTGATGATAATAAAAATTTTGTGCTTAACCTAATTGATATGGCATTGAGATATTTTAAAGTTAAAAAGGCTCATGCTTCATAAACTTAAGAACCGCTACAATTGCAGCGGCTCTTAAACACAATTTAAAATGTATCAGATAAAATCTCATCGCTATTACATCGTAATATACCCTTATCAGGTTTCCATATTTCAATAAGCCCCCTATATAAATTTTCCAAAACTTCTCTCTTTGCTAAATCTTTGTGTGCATTGTTTTTACCAATATTTAAAGTTATGCTGTTAGGAGTTTTTTCAAAATAACATCCACAAATAACTGATAAAATATGAGCCTTACTGAAATCTTTTTCCGATTTCAATACAATCAAATAGCCTAAGTCTTCAAGTAGCTCTCCCACATCGTTATAATTTTGACCTTTCAATAGAAGTGTTTTTATACCCTCGCTACTTGTATCTACAGGTTGCAAAACTTCTCCTTTCCGTGGCTTGGATGTCTTATACCAAAGAGTAAAACTATTGTCCAAGCTACTTAACAAATCAAGAGTAGATTTAATCTTAGCTGTACAGGTAGTTAATTCTTCTTTTCGTTTGCCCCAATAAATTCCTATAAAAAAATTATTTTTCATATTTACTACTGTGCTATTGATGGTGTATAATGAACACTAATCCCAGTTATTCCTTTATCCTTAAATAATTGTTGTACCGTATTTGCTGCTGCTTCTTCAGCAAAATGCCATTCAATGGCAGCTCCATTTGCTGCTTTTATTTGGCGTTGTGCTTGTGCTAATAATCCCTCTTGTGCCCAGCCTTTTTCTAATAAAAATGAATACTTCCCTTTTGCATCAAGCAGTATTCCATTTTTCAATCCATCAAACTTTACCCCATTTAATATTACAGCTTCTCCCTCTGTTCCTGCAATTTGCTTCTGGTAGTTACGTGAAAATAATGACCAACCTTTATTACTCTCCGCTATTCGCAACGCCTGCATACCTCTTACTTGCATCGGAGCACCTATCACAGTTAACGCTGCGTTCACTCCTCCCAAGTCTTCCATTGTCATAGCATTATCAGGAGCAGCCATATCCCTTTTTGTATAATCTGAAGTTGCCTTTATCCACCAACCTAATGTCGAAAATGGCAATGTGGCATCATCGTATTGATGCACATATTTATAATCATCGGCTTGTTTACCTGGTATAACGTTTTGAGTGTAGTCATAATTTGCAGAAGGCATCATTTCCCCTGCTTTAATCTCCTCATACATGGTTTCCTGCTGTATGAATCTGCCATCAGGCATAGCATAATAGACTTCTGTACCAGCAAATTTTTTCCCATCATTTAACGGTAGTCCTGTTGCTCTGTTTACGTTAATGTAAGTGATACTCTTATTAATGTCAACAGAAGTCGCTTTTATTTTTGGAGTACCATCATTATAAAATCCATCTATCCAATGTATAACTACTTTTTTTTCCTCTCCATCTAAATCAATGCACCGCATTACATCATTCATTGCGTAAGCATAAGGTGTCCAACTTGGGTACTTATGTTTTAGTGGGTCTGTAGATAAAAATCTACCTAATCGAGGGTTGTATATTCGCTCTCCATAATCCTGTGTGGTTGTCTCCATATCATTCTCCTTCCCATTAAACCCATACCTAAACTGGCTTCCGGCGGTATAAGAGCGGTTTGGCATCAACATCCCAAACGGAGGTTGTTGGCTAACTCAAAGAACTACACTAAATGTAAGAATTATTTATTGAAATTCTGGAAAAGTTGATTGTAGAGGTATCGGAAATTCTGTCATGTGTTCTGGTACAGTGTTTACACACTATTGAATAATGTGACTTGTTAATACTCTAATTATTCAAGTATTAACACATGCCCCGTATAAATACCTACAATTTCAGTGAGAATATTCTATAACTTAACAAACTGTAGACTAGAGGTATATTCTTTGAATTATTTGTATAAGCTAATAAAGATGAGCTGGTTCAGATTCACTGTATAAACGGCTTATTTATACCTGTTAGTGGTATATGTGCGATTAACTAAATGAGTTAATTTCAATTATGAAAAGTTGTTATTAAAGCTTGCTGATATAAAAAGTAGCCCCACCGAGGCGGGGCTGAGATTTTCACAAGTCGGTTGTAAGTATTGGATTTTTAAATTTTGAATAAACTTTTCATTAACTATTTTTAATGCAAACAAAAAAAGTGGCCTCTCAGCCACTTTCCATTTTTATATATTCTCTTTTTAATTCTTTATTGCACCTTAATGTCCACTAACAACGTTGTTCGGGCGCCCATTTCGCGGGCGATGCGCATTACGGCTACTACATCGTCGAGGGGAACAGTTTTGTCGGCGTTGATGGCAATGGTGGCTTGGAGACTGTCTTTGGCGATATAGGGCTGAATGAAGGCTTTCATTTCAGCAAGGGTGATCTGCTTTCCATTGATGATATAGGCACCGCCGGGTTTGATGTTTACAATCACCGATTGCTTGGCCTTGGTATCACTCTTTGCCTTGGGAACCGATAGCTTGATGACGTTCGGATTCGCGAGGGTGGATACGATCAAAAAGAAGAACAACAAGATGAACAGGATATCATTCAATGCACCTGCGTGCATCTCCTGTCCGCCTTTGAGCTTTTTTTTCAGGTTCATGCTTTTTGTTTTTCGTATTAACGAGTGGGTTCTTGTAAAATATCGAGGAATTCCGCACTAGAGGCTTCCATCTTGTTCACCGTCTTGTCTATCTGCGCTGTTAGGAAATTATGTCCTACATAAGCCAACAAACCAATGATCAAACCACTGGCCGATGTGATCATCTTGGTGTAGATACCACCCGCAATTTGTGCCGGTGTAAACTCACCCGATGAGTTGATATTGTAGAACAATTGCAACATACCAATGATGGTTCCTAAGAATCCAAACATGGGAGCAATACCGTAGATCAAAGAAAGTATCGACAGGTTGCGTTCCATTTTATACACTTCCAGCTTGCCCACATTTTCCATGCTTTTCTCAATGCTTTCAATAGGCTTCCCAATGCGCTGCAAACCTTTGTCGATCATTTTTGCAACCGGATTGGGCGTGTTCTTTGCCAGCGAACGTGCAGCAGAGATATTACCGGTGAAGATATTGTCGCGAATAATATTCATGAAATTCGGATCAATATTGCTGGCTTTTCTGATGGCGATCAAACGCTCAAAAAAGAAGAACACAGATACTACGAATAAGAGTCCGAGAGGAATCATGATCGGTCCACCATTCACCAACATGTCCATTAAGTTCATGGTGGGGGCTTGGGCAGGAGCGGCATTCATCGTTTGTCTTAGAGAGTCGGCTAAAGAGCTTCCTTGGCTCGTAGGGATTTGAAGAAAAAACCAATTCATCCGGTATAGTATTTAGTACTGTAAAAGTACTCAAATGTGTGCCTAATTCGATTTTAGGTCGTTTTTTTTTCCTAAAACTTTGTTACAAATGAATTCGTGAATTTCACCGCAACGTGCGCAAAGGGCGCAGAGGTGTCGCAAAGGCTTTGCCAGACTGCGTTCTGTTGGATCGGCGATTTTGGAGAAGTCAACTGAAAATAAAAAAGCGACGAATGCTATTCATCGCTTTTTAGGAATATCAAGAGATAGAACTGACTATTGAACAGAGAAGGCATGTACGAGCTCGTCTTTCGAGCGGCCTCGGTTGGCTACTACTTCAGTGCTTAAGGCAACAGTACGACCTGCATACGGATTATCGAGCGTTACCGATACAAAGAAGAACTGTGTTCCTTGAATTTCTTCCGGAACGGTTACGTTGAGGATCGATAAATCGTTGTATAATGTCATCGGTGCCTCTTGCAGCACTTCACCGGTAAGATTGTTCTTAAGCGTTAAGGTAGCAGTTTGCACATCATCGCCCACTACTTTGTAGGGAACAAAGAAGGTAACGGTTTCACCTAAATTAACAACAGTGTTTTCTGCGCCAATGGAAACTTTTGAAGGAGTAGTTACTACCGGATAGATGCTGGCATCAAGACTGGGTTCAACTTCATCGGGTGCCAAGTAGTAATGTGCACTGTTTTTTGTACATGATAGCACTAGGGTGGTACAGCACAAAAGTGCGTAGATCGCAAATGAGTTTTTCATAAAGGGTACTGTTAATTAAGTTCTCGGTTCCGACTAAAGATCCGTTGAACAGCAACAAAATACAAAGCGATGTTAAAATATGCAAGTGGGTGGGGATAAGTTTATCCGAAGTGGTTGGTAATCAGTGTGATATATCTTTTTTTGACCACAGATTCAGAAGATTTTAAATACAAGATAGCACAGATTAGTGGTCGCAGTTCGATCAGCCTTTCACTTGTGCCAATCTGTTTTAATCCGGTAATCTGTGGTAAAAACGAACAGGTAGTTTGCAACACCCGCTCTTTGTGTAACTTCTTTCTCTTTTGTAAAATTTGTGACCCCCCAAGCAGCGAAGCTGCGCAATCCCCATTAACTATGAACTTAATAACTCAAAATTTGATCTAAAGGTTATCAGTAGTAAAAAAACAGGTAGTTTGCTACACAGTTTCTTTGTGTAACTTCTATCTCTTCTATAAACTTTGCGAATCCCAAGCAGCGAAGCTGCGCAAAACTCAAAAACTTAAAAACTCTAAAACTCACAACTCTTTTGGCTTCTCACTCACCCAACTCAACGCCAATGCCAACTGCTCTTTCGGCGTGAGCGTGGTATTATCGAGCACAATGGCGTCTTCTGCTTTGCGGAGTGGACTTACTTCGCGGTGAGAATCGATATAATCGCGGTGCTCCAAATTTTGACGCACTTCATCCATGGTTACGTTCGGGTTCTTTTCGTAGAGTTCGTGGTAGCGGCGTTTTACGCGCACTTCATTATCGGCCGTCATGAACAGTTTCAATTCGGCGTTAGGGAACACTACGGTGCCAATATCTCTGCCATCCATTACAATGCCTTTGCCGGCACCCATCGCTTGTTGTTGTTTTACGGCGAATTCACGCACTTCTTTGATGGCAGCAATTTCAGATACTTTTTCAGCTACTACTAAATCGCGTATCACGTATTCCACGTTCTCGCCATTCAAATACATTTCACTGGAACCGTTTTTATGGTTGGCCTGGAATTCTAGTTTGATGTGCTGGAGGGCTTCAATTACATCATCGTGATTGTTCCAATTGGTATGGTTGCGTAAGAAATAGAGGGTGATGGCTCGGTACATTGCGCCTGAATCGATGTACACATAGCCCAATTCTCTCGCCAATTGCTTGGCCAAAGTGCTTTTCCCACAACTGCTCCATCCGTCGATGGTGATGATGATTTTCTTGTTCGCCATAGAGAACACAAAAATGCCGCAATCCATTTTAGTTTCAAAATGAAATTGCGGCAAAAATAATGTAGTGGTAGACGGTAACGTGACGCACTACGGTCAGTCACCTGGTTTTCATATCTATTGGATTTTATTCCAGAATTCGGTGGGGATCATCCTCGCGAAGAGAAAACGGCCACGAAATTCCATGCTAACGCAGGGACTGGGTGTATAACGAAGAAGGGGTGGGGGATAGTATGAGTTAGGCATTAAAAATTAAGAGTGGGGGATTTGAGAAAGAACAGGGGGAGGAACAGGGGGAATACAGGAACGAGGAAAAGAGGAGACGAGGAGAGAGGAAAAAGAGAGGAAGTAACAATTGGATAATTTGAGGGTTTGAGAATATGATTATGAAATACAGCTGTTGAGTCAACGTTGCGCTGTCGCTGCGGCCGCTGCGACGCTGCGGTGAAAAAAACGGTAAGAGAGGAATGATAAGTGAACGTTGCGAATCCTTTGCGCACTCCTATGTTTGCGGTGAATATTTTTTTGACCACGGATTCACACAAATTATGACAGATTTACACAGATTAGGGGCTGAGTATTCTGTTATACTCTACGAATATTGGACTCTAATCTGTGGTATCCGTATTTAAAATCTGAGTATTCTAAGATTCAATTTC
>DGDD01000258.1 GCA_002385265.1 Chitinophagaceae bacterium UBA3961 | reverse complement strand
CTACAGGGTCGTTTGCATTGTTCGTGTTCATCGCTGCTACGCACATACGACTCCTCCTGGGTCGGGTTGCTCTTTCATTGTTTTTTCTGCTACCAATATGCGACCCTTCCAGGGTCGGTTGTTTCAACGCGCGAATGGTGTTTTTATCAATGTGCGACCCCTACAGGGTCGAATTCACTGGACATCGATTGTTGGGGCTACTGATGTACGACCCCTAAAGGGTCGTTTGCATTGTTCGCGTTCATCGCTGTTACCAAAATGCGAGCCTTTGTGGTATCGATACGATGATTTTTGCGAAAGATTTTTTGGTGTCGGAGCGAGCGTGAGCTCGCGGGTTTCTTTTCAAGCGTAAGCTTGAAATACCAAGACAACATTAGTTGGCGCAAGCTGCCTGTCCCGAGAGCGCAGCGATTCGGGATAAGCTTGTGCCCAAATATTTCCGTGGCACTAGCTTAGCGATTCTGGAAAAGCTTGTGCCCAACATTAATTCGATTAGGAGAGAGGTTTGAAATTTAATCAGACAGATACTGCAACCAAATTATTCTGTCTAGAAAAACCACATACGACCCCTCTGGGGTCGGGTTGCTCTTTCCTTGATTTTTCTGCTACGAATATGCGACCCTTCCAGGGTCGTGTTGTTTCATCGCACGAATTATGGATTTATAAATGTACGACCCCTACAGGGTCGAATGCACTGAACATCGATTGTTGGTGCTACTGATGTACGACCCCTACAGGGTCGTTTGCATTGTTCATCTTCATTGCTACTACTGATGTGCGACCCCTCCGGGGTCGGGTTGCTCATACTTTGATTTTTTCTGCTACGAACATGCGACTCTTCCAGGGTCGGTTGTACGATTGTATGAATGATTGATTTATTAAGGTGCGAATCCTGCAGGTTCGATTGCCGGTAGGAAAATCGTTACGTAAACAACACAATAAATCCTTAATCAGATAACGCGATAAATCGCTATTGAAACAACGCGATGAATCGCGTTGCTACATGAGAACAAATTAAAGATGCCGCCGCGATAAATCGACGGCGGCGCACAGGTGTAACACACTAATAATCTACAAACATTTGCTCCTTTTCATATTTAATTCCATCGGTTACGTACCCCACCAATTCCCAAATCCACTAATTTCCCAATTAGCTCCCGGCTGTTTAATTCTTAATTCTTAACTCCTAATTGCTTTTTAAGCTTATCTTAAGTTATATCTTGATAATCAATGTTTACAATCTGTTAAACATCGTTAATGGTTTGCAATTCGCTTGAATTGTTCAATGTTTTGAATCACATTTGCGTTAGGAAATTTGTTGACATACGTTAACAAGCTATATATAACCATGAAGAAGCTACTGGCATTCATACTACTCTTGTCTCACCTAAACACTTCGATGTTTATTCCGCAAACGGAAGAGCAAGACATTAGCTTTAAGAACGGTTTTCAAAAAGATGATATCAATAGTGTTGTTGAATACATTGAAGTGGCCTTGGGAAAAGATAAAACCTCAGACGACGAAGACGACGATCAAGGCCAAGTGTTTCACATCGTTAAATTAACCCATAGTATATACGAACCTGTTTTTAATGAGATAGAAACAGAAGTTCCAAACCCCGAGAAAGTGCAGCAGTACCCTCCTTATCAGGTACCCGCTTTTACTTCTTTGGTAACCGATATCCAAACGCCTCCTCCCGATTTCATTGCAGCCTAGTGAAACGCGCATGTTAGGTTCTATTTAGGCAGAACCCCTATTTCCTTTTTCTAAATATTAATTTATGTGGTCTTCATTCAAGAAGCCTTACAGCCTTATTGCTGTACTGGGCTTGCTGTGTCCCTTTTTTTCATTGGCACAAGACAGTTTGCGAATTAGTTTACCCGAAGCAGAAGCACGATTTCTGAAATCAAACTTAACAGTATTGGCTGCTAAGTACGATATCCCTATCGCAAGTGCTTTGGTAATGCAGGCGAAATTGTATCCAAATCCCAATCTTCAAGTAACGGGTGGTTTGTACAATCCCGATCTGAAGAAATTCCCTGACGTATCGAATCAAACCGGTCAGTACACATTCGATGTTCAACAGCTCATTATCCTGGCAGGCAAAAGAGCCAAGCAAGTAAAAATGGCAACATTGAATATGGACATGGCTCAGAACCGTTTTTACGACCTACTTCGCAATTTGAAGTATGCCTTGCATTCCGATTTTTATCAGATATACACCGGTTTGGAAGCAATTAAAGCATACGACGCACAAATTGCAACACTTCAATCGCTTGTAGAACAGTATAAAGCCCTAGAACAAAAAGGAGTAGTAACCGGAAAAGATAGAATACGCATCCAGTCACTTTTGTATGGCTTGCAATCGTCTCGTCAACTAGTTCAACAAGACATCACCGATGCTCAAAGTGATTTGCAACTACTACTTCACGGTAATGGAACTTTTTTTGTTCCGGTTCCGGATCTAGACAAATGGAAATCAATTTCAGTTTCAAGTTTGCCCTTGCAGTCATTGGTTGACAGCGCTTACAACAATCGCTTCGATTTGAAACTAGCACAAACCAATGTTCGCTATAGCGAGCAAAATCTTGCACTGCAGAAAGCGATGGCCGTTCCCGATTTAACGCTCGGTGCTCAATTTGACAAAAGAGGCAGTTATGTAAACAATGCCAATTTCTTAACCCTTGCAATTGATCTGCCTTTCTTCAACAGAAACCAAGGTAATATCAAGGCCGCGAAATTGGGTGTTGAGCAAGACAAAATGAGAGCCGATATTCAAAAGGAATCAGTAGAAAATGATGTAATGAAGGCCTATTCTCAAGCCTTGAATGCAGAAAAAACACTTCAACAGATTGATGGAAGTTATTTAGCAAATTATCAAGAGATCACCGCTAAGATGTTAGAGAATTTTCAAAAGAAAAACATCTCCCTTCTCGAGTTGACCGATTTTCTGGATTCATATAAGGAAAGTATTCTTCAAATGAATCAGTTAACCACCAATCGTTTTTTGGCAGTTGAAACACTCAGCTATGCAGTTGGTACCCCATTATTCAATTTATAACCTAGTATATGAAATCATTATTTTTTAGTCTAGCATTGATATCTATTTTTGGAGTGGCTTGCAATCATCAAGAAGCTGCTGCTCCTCTTGATGCCGGCGTAATTCCCGACAGTGTTCTCAAGAATCTCTCCATTGTGCCGGTAACAAGTGAGGCCATTACCGATGTCATTCGTTTGAATGGTAAAGTACAAGCCAATGAGTCTAAGCAAGCAAAAATCTATGCACTGGCTAGTGGTAGAGTGGGAGAAGTGAAAGTAGAATTGGGCGATTATGTAAAGCAAGGAACATTACTCGCCGAAATTAGAAGTGCAGAAGTGGCCGGTATTACAGGTGACCTGAGTGCTGCAGAAGCAAATCTGAATTTGGCAAAGAAAAGCTTGGAAACTACACAAGATCTTTATGCTAGCAAATTAGCAACTGAGCGCGACTTGGCAGGCGCACAAGCCGATTATAATAAAGCAAAAGCAGATTTAAACAAACAACAACAACTGTTGCAGATATCAGGTGGTAACAACAGTAACTACTATTTCAGAGCGCCGATTAGCGGCTACGTGATCACTAAGAACATTTTTAGTCACTCCGAAGTGCGCCAAGATAACAACAATGAAATATTTACTATCGCCGATTTATCCAGTGTATGGATCATGGCGAATGTTTACGAGGCTGATATCAATCACGTTCATTTAGGTGATACAGTAACAGTGGCGACTCTTACCGATCCTCAGAAAACATATGTCGGAAGAATCGACAAAATATACAATGTACTCGATCCTGTGAACAGAACCATGCAGGTGCGTATCAGTATGAATAATCCAAACAATGAGTTAAAGCCTGAAATGTTTGCTACTGTTGAAGTAAAAACAAGATCAGCTAGACCTGTTGAGTCCATTCCTGCGCAAGCGATCATCTTTGATAATAGTAAGAACTATGTGGTTGTGAAAAAAGGGAAAGACCTAGTAATTAAGCCGGTTGAAGTTATTAAAAGAGTGGATACTAAGGCTTATGTGAGTGGGTTGAACGAGGGTGATGAAGTAGTCGCTAGCTCACAAGTATTTATTTATCAGGCATTGATTGCTCGTTAGTCGCATTGTTCACACTAATATTATTTGTATGAGTAAGTTTTTAAAACGCGTGATCGCGTTCTCCATAAAGAACAAGTTTTTTATCATGCTTTCGACCCTGATTTTAATTATCTGGGGTTCGTTGGCATTCAAAAACATCCCGATTGAAGCCTTTCCGGATGTAACCAATACACAAATCACTATCATCACTCAATGGCCGGGTAGAAGCGCAGAAGAAGTTGAAAAATATGTAACCGTTCCATTGGAAGTAGCCATGAATCCGGTGCAGAAGAAAACATCGGTTCGTTCTACTACCGTATTTGGTTTGAGTGTGGTGAAAGTGATTTTTGATGACAATGTGGACGACGCATTTGCCCGTCAACAGGTTAATAACCTAATTCGTGATGTGAATTTACCGGATGGAGCTGATCCCGATATTCAACCACCTACAGGTCCCACTGGTGAAATTTTTCGCTATTCCTTGCAAAGCATGTCGCGCTCCGTACGCGATTTGAAAACCTTGCAAGATTGGGTTATTGAACGTCAAATATTAGGAGTTCCGGGTGTGGGAGATGTAGTCAGTTTTGGTGGTGAAGTAAAAACTTTTGAGATCAAAGTAAATCCGGTTAAACTCGCTTCTTACAATATCACTCCCTTAGATGTAAGTACTGCTATTTCAAAGAGCAATATCAATGTTGGTGGAGATGTAATTGTAGATAATTCGCAAGCCTATGTAGTGCGAGGTATTGGCTTGATCAACAATGTTGAGGAAATCAAAAATATCATTGTTGACGATATCAATAACACGCCCATTCTAGTAAAAGATGTAGCAACAGTAGAAGTTTCGAATTTGCCAAGACTCGGTCAGGTTGGTCGCGATAAAGAAAATGATGTGGTCGAAGGGATTATTGTGATGCGCAAGGGAGAGAATCCTAGTGAAGTGATCAAAAAAGTACAAGCGAAAATCGATTACCTAAATGAAAAAGTGTTGCCGGGGGATGTAAAAATTAAAACCTTTTACAATCGTAACGACCTAATCAACTATGCTACCCACACCGTATTGCATAACATGCTTGAGGGTATCTTATTTGTAACCGTGATCGTGTTTTTGTTCATGGCCGATTGGCGCACAACGGTTATTGTTGCCATCGTAATTCCGCTGGCTCTTCTTTTTGCCTTCATCTGTTTAACCTTGAAAGGGATGAGTGCAAACTTGCTTTCAATGGGGGCCATCGACTTCGGTATCATCATCGATGGGGCCGTGGTAATGGTGGAAGGTATCTTCGTACTGTTGGATGCGAAGGCTAAGCAACTAGGAATGGAGCGATTCAATAAGTTATCTAAACTAGGTCTGATCAAAAATACCGGTGGCGAATTAGGGAAAGCGATCTTCTTTTCTAAATTAATAATCATCGCCGGCTTGCTTCCCATTTTCGCTTTCCAAAAAGTGGAGGGAAAAATGTTCTCCCCACTCGCTTGGACGCTTGGATTCGCATTGTTGGGTGCGTTGATTTTAACGCTCACGTTGATTCCTTTGTTAAGTAGTTTATTATTAAGGAAGAATGTACGCGAACGTCACAATCCTGCAATTGAATGGTTGATTCACAAGGTGATGGGCATGTTCAAATTTACCTACTTACACAAAAGAATCACCTTAATAGTAAGTGCGGCACTAGTGGTTGTTGGATTGTTCAGTTTTAAGTTCTTAGGTTCTGAGTTTTTGCCGGAATTAGATGAAGGTGCGATCTACATTCGTGCTACATGTCCACTCAGTATTTCACTCGATGAATCGAGAGATCTAGCAAATAAGATGCGTAAAATTATCTTGACCTATCCTGAAGTGCGCCAGGTAATGTCACAAACGGGAAGACCCAATGATGGTACTGACGCCACCGGCTTCTATAATATCGAATTCCACGTTGATATCTATCCGAAAGGCGAATGGAAGAGTGGGATTACAAAAGAAGAATTGATCGATAAAATGCAGCGCAGCTTGAGTGCCTTTCCTGGAGTGGACTTGAACTTCTCTCAGCCTATTATGGACAATGTAGAAGAAGCTGTTTCGGGTGTAAAAGGTTCTTTGTGTGTGAAAATTTATGGAGATACCCTTGCTTACACTGAGAAGAAAGCATATGAAGTGTACGAAGTAATGAAAGGAATTAAAGGGGTAGAAGATTTGGGCGTTATTAGAAATATTGGTCAGCCTGAATTGAGAATCGATTTGGATCAATCAAAGATGGCGATGTATGGTGTTACTACGGCTGATGCAAACGCGATCATTGAAATGGCCATTGGCGGTAAGGCTATTTCTCAGATCTATGAAGGTGAGCGTAAATTCCAATTGCGTCTACGTTATGAAGAGAACTACCGCAACAACGCTGAAGCCATCAGCAATTTATTGGTTCCAACCTTGAGAGGTAATAAAGTACCGATTAAAAATATCGCCTCTATTTCAAAAATCACCGGTGCGAGTATTGTGTTTAGAGATGACAACAGAAGATATAGTGCTGTGAAATTCTCTGTGCGTGGTAGAGATATGGGTAGCACAATTGAAGAAGCGCAAGCGAAAGTGAATGCAAAAGTGCATTTAGATAAAGGGAATGAAATGCAATGGGCAGGTGATTTTGAGAACCAGCAGAGAGCTTCCAAGCGCTTGGCGCAAGTGGTTCCGGTGAGCTTGGTAATCATCTTCCTCATTTTATTCATCATGTTTGGAAATATCAAGGATTCAGGGATGGTGTTATTGAATGTTCCGTTTGCCATCATTGGTGGTATTGCAGCTTTGTTGATAACAGGAGTCAATTTCAGTATCTCTGCCGGTATCGGGTTCATCGCCTTGTTTGGTATATGTATTCAGAATGGGGTGATTCTAATCTCCGTTTTTAAAACCAATATTCAGAAGATCAAAAAAAGTGAATTCAATCATCATTCTTTAGAGGTTGCAATTCGAGAAGGAGTGCAGTCAAGGGTTCGTCCTGTTTTAATGACGGCGCTCATGGCCGCCATTGGATTGATGCCTGCTGCTTTATCACACGGCATCGGTTCTGAAACCTCTCGTCCACTCGCTATTGTAGTAATTGGTGGATTGATCACCGCTACGGTTCTTACCCTATTGGTATTCCCGCTGTTCTTTTACTTGGGGTATCGGAAGTTGGGGAGGAAGATGGAGTAAGAGGGGTAATGAGAAAGAAGAGGAGGAGGAACAGGGGGTGAAGAGAAAGAAGAGGGGGAGGAACAGGGGGAGAGGGAAGAGGGAGGAAGGAGGATGGAGGAGGGAGGATGGACGCAATGGTGCTTTCCTCTTATCCTCGTTTCCTCCTCATCAATCAAGTAGTTCTAGGTTATATATATATTCCCCCGTGGGTTTCTACTCGCGGGGCATTTTTATGAAAGGGAGTTTAGAGGCGAAATTGGTAACTTTCCGGACCGATTCTATCGGAAACTAATGGTAGTTAGCGAAAAAACGAGTTTTTCTTTAAAAATAAACGGGTTTTATTAAAGAAACTTCGGATGGATCGCTCGCTATTTGATGAAAAATCAAGATTTTTGCAGTTCTATTTAAAATTCTAAAAAATGAGTACTAGTCCTCGCACATTGTTCGATAAGGTATGGGACGCACACGTGGTTCAGCACATCGAAGATGGTCCAGATGTTTTCTTTATCGATCGTCATTTCATTCACGAAGTAACCAGCCCCGTGGCATTTTTAGGCTTGGAGCAACGCGGCTTGTCGGTTTTATATCCCGAGCGCACATTTGCAACAGCTGATCACAATACCCCTACCATCAATCAACACTTGCCGGTACAAGATCCGCTTAGTGCGAATCAACTGGCAGCATTGGAACGCAACTCAGCGAAATATGGAATTTCACACTGGGGTTTAGGCGATCCCAAAAACGGGATTGTGCACGTTGTTGGCCCGGAAAACGGAATTACCCTTCCCGGTATGACTATTGTGTGTGGCGACTCACACACTAGTACGCACGGTGCATTCGGGGCCATTGCATTTGGTATCGGTACTTCCGAGGTTGAAATGGTGTTGAGTTCTCAATGTATCATGCAACCGAAACCCAAGAAGATGTTGATCAATGTGAACGGCGAATTGAGCAAAGGCGTTACTCCTAAAGACGTAGTCCTCTATATCATCGCTCAAATTTCTGCGAGTGGTGCAACCGGTTATTTTGTTGAATATGCCGGCTCAGTATTCGAGAACATGAGCATGGAAGGAAGAATGACCGTATGTAACATGAGTATTGAAATGGGTGCTCGTGGTGGTATGGTTGCTCCCGATGAAACAACTTTCAATTATATCAAAGGACGCGATAAAGCCCCTAAAGGAGCTGACTGGGATCGTTTGTTAGAATATTGGAAAACACTCAAAACAGACGAAGGTGCTTCATTTGATGTTATTCTGAATTACAATGCAGCCGATATTGAACCGATGATCACTTACGGTACCAACCCCGGTATGGGAATCGGTATCAGTAAGAAGATTCCAACAGCTGCTGAAGTAGGCGGTGCAAAAGCATCTTACGAGAAATCTCTGAACTATATGGGCTTCCACGAAGCCGATCCCATGATTGGAAAGCAAGTTGATTATGTATTCATCGGTAGCTGTACCAATGGTCGTATTGAAGATTTCCGCGCTTTTGCTTCCATCGTTAAAGGAAGAAAGAAAGCCGATAATGTAACGGCTTGGATCGTTCCGGGTTCTCACATTGTTGAACAGCAAATCAAAGAAGAAGGTATCTACGATATTTTGAAAGAAGCAGGATTCGAACTGCGTCAACCGGGCTGCTCAGCTTGTTTGGCAATGAACGATGATAAAATTCCTGCCGGTAAATATGCAGTAAGTACCAGCAATAGAAACTTCGAAGGTCGTCAAGGTCCCGGAGCCCGTACCTTGCTTGCTAGCCCCTTAGTGGCAGCAGCAGCAGCGGTAACCGGTAAAGTAACCGACCCTCGTGAATTACTCTAATTATATTCTTCTTTCAAACTTTATTATTATGGCTTACGATAAATTTACGGTACTCCGCTCTTCAGCAGTACCCATGCCCATTGAAAACGTAGACACTGATCAAATCATTCCTGCGCGTTTCTTGAAAGCAACCGAACGCAAAGGTTTCGGTGATAATTTGTTCCGCGACTGGCGTTACAATAGTGACGATTCTCCTAAACAAGATTTCGTTCTCAATAACCCCATCTATTCCGGAAAAATTTTAGTGGGTGGAAAGAACTTCGGAAGTGGTAGTAGCCGTGAGCACGCTGCTTGGGCTATTTATGACTACGGTTTCCGTTGCGTAGTGTCGAGCTTTTTCGCCGACATTTTCAAGAACAACTCAATCAACGTTGGAATTCTTCCGGTAACCGTGAGTCCGGAATTCCTCGATCAAATTTTCAAAGCCATCGAAGCAGATCCAACAGCAGAGTTGGAAGTGGATCTTCCTGCTCAAACCATTACCATTGTAGGTACCGGTGCAAAGGAAAGTTTTGACATCAACGGATACAAGAAGAACAATCTGTTGAATGGTTACGACGACATCGATTTCTTACAATCTATCAAGCAAAAGATCGGAACCTTCGCTGAACAGTCACATTATTAACAGCGATTCCGAATAAGCAACCAACATGGCTCCAGCAAAACGTACGGTTGAGATCATGGATACAACCCTCCGCGATGGCGAACAAACCAGCGGAGTTTCTTTCTCAGCCTCAGAAAAGTTAACGATCGCTCAACTACTGCTCACAGAAGTGAAAGCCGATCGAATTGAAATTGCCTCTGCACGAGTTAGTGAGGGCGAATTTGAAGCGGTGAAAAAAATTACCAAATGGGCGAAAGCCAATGGTATGATCAACCGTGTAGAAGTACTCACATTCGTAGATGGCGATGTTTCCATTAACTGGATGATCAAAGCCGGAGCCAAAGTGATGAATCTCCTTACCAAAGGATCGATGAATCACCTCACCCATCAGTTGAAAAAAACACCTGAGCAGCATTTCAAAGAAATTGCTGAAGTGATCAAACTCGCCCGCAAGAAAGGAATTGAATGCAATGTGTATTTGGAAGACTGGAGCAATGGTATGCGCCATTCCCCCGACTATGTGTATCAATACCTTGATTTCATTACCAAGCAGCCCGTAAAACGAGTGATGCTTCCCGATACATTGGGTGTGCTCACACCGGGTGAAGTGTATCAATACATTTCGGCGATTGTAAAAAAATACCCCACCACACATTTCGATTTTCATGCCCATAACGATTACGATTTGGGTACGGCGAATGTGTTGGAAGGTGTTCGCGCCGGCGCCCATGGATTGCACCTAACCATCAATGGAATGGGCGAAAGAGCAGGTAATGCTCCGCTTGCCAGTGCCATCGCTGTGTTAAACGATTTCATGCCCGAAGTGCGCACCAATATTCCTGAGAAGAGTTTGTATTCGGTGAGTAAGCTGGTGGAAACCTTCACGGGCTTCCGCATCCCGGCCAACAAACCGGTAGTGGGAGAGAACGTGTTTACTCAAACCGCCGGCATTCACGCCGATGGCGATAAGAAGAACCGCTTGTACTTCAGCGACCTGATGCCGGAGCGCTTCGGTCGTCAGCGTAAATACGCACTGGGAAAAACCAGCGGAAAAGCGAACATTGAAAACAACCTGATGCAACTCGGTATTCAATTATCGGATGCCGATCTGAAAAAAGTGACGCAACGCATCATTGAATTGGGCGACAAAAAAGAAGTGGTTACCCAAGCCGATCTTCCTTATATTATTTCGGATGTACTTGATAGTAAGACGATAGTTGAAAAAGTTCAGATCTCTAATTATGTACTAACGCATACCAAAAATCTTCATCCATCGGTAACGGTTCAAGTTTCGATTCACGGAGAGAAGTTGGAAGAACATGCGCAAGGCGATGGTCAGTACGATGCGTTCATGAATGCGATCAAAAAGATCTACGCGAAAAAGAAAATAACCATGCCTACACTGGCAGATTATGCCGTACGCATTCCTCCGGGTGGTAAAACCGATGCCTTGTGCGAAACGGTGATTACTTGGAGTCATCATGGAAAAGAGTTTAAGACCCGAGGCCTCGATAGTGATCAAACTGTATCGGCCATTAAGGCAACGCAGAAAATGCTCAATCTAATAACTGAATAAAGAACGTTTCAAAAATCTAGTAATGGCAAAAAAGCACATTTTGGTGGTACCGGGAGATGGTATCGGACAGGAAGTAACTGCAGTTGGAAAAATCATCTTAGATAAAATTGCTGCTAAATACGGTCACGAGTTTACTTATGATGAAGCCTTGATCGGCCACGTGGCCATCGAAGCAACCGGTAATCCACTGCCCGATGAGAGCTTGGAGAAAATGCGTGCTTCTGATGCGGTGTTATTTGGCGCCGTAGGTCATCCAAAATACGATAACGACCCCAGTGCAAAAGTTCGTCCGGAACAAGGATTGTTGAAAATGAGAAAAGAATTGGGATTGTATGCCAATCTTCGTCCAATTAAATTATTCGATGAATTGTTGGAAGCTTCTAGCATCAAACCTGAAATTTTACGTGGCGCCGATATTCTTTTCTTCCGTGAGTTAACCGGTGATATTTATTTTGGTGAGAAAGGAAGAAAGAACAATGGCGATACCGCTTATGATATTGCTGAATACAGTCGTTTTGAAGTAGAACGCATTGCGCGCAAGGCTTTCGAAGCTGCGCGCACCCGTCGCAAAAAATTATGTTCTGTAGACAAGGCAAACGTAATTGAAACATCGCGCTTGTGGAGAGAAGTGATTCAGCAAGTGGCGAAAGAGTATCCGGATGTAGAAGTAGAACATCAATTTGTGGATGCTACCGCGATGTTGTTGATCAAAGATCCGCGTCGTTTCGATGTAGTAGTAACAGCAAATCTTTTTGGCGATATCTTAACGGATGAAGCATCTCAAATTGCCGGTTCAATGGGTATGTTGGCTTCTGCTTCTATTGGTGATGGAACGGGTGTTTACGAACCGATTCACGGTTCAGCACACGATATCACTGGCAAAGGTGTTGCCAATCCTTTGGCTTCTATATTGAGTGCTGCTTTGCTACTGGATATTTCATTTGGAATGAAGGCAGAATCGAATGATATCATCAACGCGGTAGACTCTGTATTGAAACAAGGGTATAGAACCCGTGATATTGCAGATGCGAGCACTCCGGCCGAAAAAATACTCGGCACCGCCGTTATGGGCGAGAAGGTTGCTGCAGCTTTGTAAACCATTTGCAGAAATACTTGTCATTATATGTGATGGCTGTGTTACTTTTACACAGCCATTTTTTATTGATTTTCCAAAAACCTGAGAATATGTCGAATACGTTTGCCTATGCGGCCATGAGCCCCACCACACCTTTGGTGCCTTACCAATTTGATAGAAGAGAAGTACGTCCTTCCGATGTTCAAATCGAAATTTTATACTGCGGTGTTTGTCACAGCGATATTCACCAAGCCCGCGACGAGTGGGGCGGTTCCATTTACCCAATGGTTCCCGGCCATGAAATTGTAGGAAAGGTTACAGCCGTTGGTTCCGCTGTAAAAGGGTTCAAAGTAGGCGATTTAGCCGCAGTTGGGGTAATGGTAGATAGCTGTCGAACTTGTAAGAACTGCCAAAAAGAAATGGAACAGTATTGTGTAGAAGGGATGACAGGAACCTACAATACCTACGAGCGTGATGGAAAAACCATTGCTCAAGGAGGCTATGCTTCTCAAATTGTAACCGATGAACGTTATGTATTTCATCTTTCAGAAAAATTAGACCTCGCCGGTGCTGCACCCTTGTTGTGTGCAGGTATCACTACCTATTCCCCTTTGCGTTTTGCGGGAGTGAAGAAAGGAACCAAAGTAGGAGTGATTGGATTGGGCGGATTGGGTCATATGGGTGTGAAATTCGCTGTTTCTTTTGGCGCAGAAGTGACTTTGATCAGTACCAGTCCTTCTAAAGCAAAAGATGCTGATCGTTTAGGCGCTCATAAGTTTTTGTTGTCAACTGATCCTGAGCAGATGAAGGCCCACGATAGTTATTTCGATGTATTGTTGAATACGGTTTCGGCTCCACATAACTACGAAAAGTACTTGAGTTTGTTGGATATGGAAGGTAGGATGATGATTGTTGGGTTACCGGCAGAAGATCCCAAAGTAAGTCCATTTGCATTACTGAAGAATCGCAGAAGCATTACCGGATCAATGATTGGCGGCACCAAAGAAACCCAGGAAATGCTGGACTACTGTGCAGAGCACAATATCGTTGCCGATGTAGAAGTGATTGCAATGAAAGATATCAACGAAGCCTACGAGCGCATGATTAAGAATGATGTGAGGTATCGGTTTGTGATAGACCTGAAGAAGAATTAATAGTTAAGAATTAATAATTAATAATTGAGATCGCGTGGAAATACAGGTTAACGCACTGCAATAATCTTCCACATATGTTTGTTGTGAAGAGTTTGACTGGTTCATTTTTCACTTCTGTACAAATATGGATGATTGACTTTTAAAACGTTTATCTCTTTATAGTTGATCAAAAATAAAAGCGCGCAATCACTCACCTGTAGTTGATTGCGCGCTTTTGACTTTACAGACTATTTATCTTACATGGAGCAAAAGTAAATGCAGGATAGCAAATGCTTGAAAATTAGTATCTAATATGCCCTCTTTGGGGGCTGCTCCATTATTAATTCTTAACTCTTAATTCTTAATTAATTGCCCGGATCAGCAAAGTCTTTATTATTCAAAAACGTAGAATCTGTAAGGGTTGCTAAGAACGCTTTTAAGCGCGTACGATCGGCATTGGTTACTTCCAGACCGGCATTTTTGGTATAGTGTGTAAATACTTCGTCAAGGGTATTGAAACGTCCATCGTGCATATAAGGTGCGGTATAGAGGATGTTTCGTAAGCTAGGTGTTTTGAATAAATACAGATCGTTGATATTGCGAGTGATTACAAATCTACCACTGTCTTTTGCATCAGTTGGAGGCAATCCATTGATGTGAAACTTATTGTCGGTAAACAAATGTCCTTTGTGACAAGGGTCGCATTTCTTGATGAACACCACATAGCCTTCTTGCTCTGTAACAGTGAATTTTTCGCTGTTTTCATTGCGTTGTACGCGATCGAATTTAGAATTATAGCTATTGGCGAAGGCCATGAACATTCCTAATGATTTCAAGATTTTCACCGAGTCTACCACATCGGTGCCATATGCTTTATAGAACATAGATTTGTAGGTGGCATCGTCTTTGATCTTTTTCACCACATTGGCAATGCTCTCATTCATTTCAAGAGGATTGTGAATTGGTGAAATCGGTTGATCATTGAGGTGAGTAGCACGGCCGTCCCAGAAGAAATCGGAATTCCAAGCCACGTTCATAATTGTGGTGGAGTTACGGATTCCTACTTGCTTGCGTACACCCGGACTCAGTGCAACACCGGGATCAGCAAAAGCTGCGCTGGCTTTATGACAAGATCCACAACTGATGGTATTGTCGTCGGAAAGACGTTCGTCGTAGAAGAGTTTTCTTCCCAAGGCAAATCCTTCTTTCGTGGGTTGTTCGGTGGTGAAATTGTAAGTGGGCTCCGGTAGGTTGATGGGTTTTACAAATACCATCGGAGTAGGGTTAAAGCTTCCTTCGCCGGATGTTTCTTTTTTGTTGCAAGCCATACCCATTCCAAGTATGCCGGCAAAGATTAGGGCGGTTAGGGTCAATCGAGAATGTAACAGCATCATCAGTTTTTTACACAGGTTTCCCATGGGTTTTTCTTAAGATATTATAAATGAATGTTTTAGCCTCGAGAGCCTACAAACACATTTATAACAGTTGGATTGCTAAGGAAGTAACGCTGGAGAAGGGCAAAAAGTGTACCAAAGGGGAAGGGGTAATTAAGAATTAAGAAGTAAGAATTAATAATGGAACAGCCCGGAGTAATTAATAATTAATAAGTAATAATTAATAATGAAACAGCTGCGGAGCAGGAGGGAGGATGGAGGAGACGAGGATAGAGGAAATACAGAGAAAGAACAGGGAGAGGAACAGGGGGAGGCAGACGAAGGAGTAGGCTGGTTTTGCGAAGCCGTTGCGGGAAGGGAGATGATACAGAGAAGGAAGAGGGCAGGAACAAGGGGAATATAGGAACGAGGATGAAGACTCTTTGCGACAACTTAGCGGGCTCGGCGCTCTTTGCGGTGAAGCCGCTTTGAATTTCAGAGGCTAATCTGTGAGAATCTGCATTAATTTGTGTTATCTGTGGTCAAAAAAAGCTAACACCTAAAACCTAATACACAGAACTCAACAACTCAAAACTTAATCGAAAGGTTTATAAACAAAACCCTCTGCAGTCATCAACTGTTACAGAGGGTTCTGATATAAATTAGATCCTATTGTTTCTTATTTCCCGTACACCTTCAATGCTTCCTCCAACACATCCATGGCTGCATTCAAATCAGTGGTGTTCAATACATAGGCCAATCTCACTTCATTCTTACCCAATCCGGGAGTTCCATAGAATCCGGAAGCAGGCGCCAACATCACGGTTTGATTGTTATAAGAGAAAGATTCCAATAACCATTGGCAGAATTTATCACAATCATCAATCGGCAGCTTTGCCATGGCATAAAATGCTCCACCCGGGTTCGGACAAAACACGCCTGGCATCGCATTCAAACGCTTTACCAAGGTGTCTCTTCTTTTCTGGTATTCCGCTTTTGGTGCCTCAAAATAAGACTCCGGCAAATCAATTGCTGCTTCGCCCATTATTTGAGCCAATCCGGGAGGACTTAATCGTGCTTGCGCGAATTTCATCGCAGCATCGTACACCATCTTATTCTTTGTTACCAAAGCTCCCAATCTTGCTCCGCAAGCAGAATAGCGCTTAGAAATGGTATCCATTAATACTACATGGTTTTCCATTCCTTCCAAATGCATCGCGCTCACATATTCGCCGTCGTAGCAAAACTCACGGTATGCTTCGTCGCTGAACAAATACAAATCATGCTTTAGGCAAATGGTTTTCAAAGATTCCATTTCTGCTTTGCTGTACAAATAACCGGTAGGGTTATTAGGACTGCAAATGATGATGCCCTTTGTTTTGGGCGTAATTACTTTTTCAAAATCTTCAATGGGAGGAAGCGCGAAGCCTGTTTCAATGCTTGAAGTAATGGGAACAACTTTTACACCCGCAGCACATGCAAACCCATTGTAATTGGCATAGAAAGGCTCGGGTACAATTACTTCATCACCCGGATTGAAACAGGTAAAGAATCCAAATTGAATGGCTTCTGAACCACCGGTAGTAATGATGATCTGATCGTAATTAACGTCGATGCCTACCTTCTTATAGTATTGTGTCAATTTTCTTCTATACGATTCGTTGCCTGCACTGTGGCTATATTCCAACACTTTGATATCCGCGTTTCGAACGGCATCCATAATTGCAGGAGGCGTTTCAATATCGGGCTGTCCAATGTTTAAATGGTATACTTTGATTCCCTTTTTTTTAGCTGTTTCAGCATACGGAACCAATTTACGAATAGGCGAGGGCGGCATTTCGATCCCTCTGTTACTAATAGATAGCATAAGCAAGAATTGAATGTTCTATGAAGCGCAGTTTAAATAACCGCGCGGCGGATTTTTACTAATTGTTCTAATAAAGGTTCTAACAAGTCGAGTTGCAACATGTTGGCTCCATCACTCAAGGCCTTTGATGGATTCGGATGTGTTTCAATGAACAAACCATCTGCACCGGTAGCGATCGCTGCTTTGGCAATGGTGCCAATTAACTGCGGGTTGCCACCGGTAACACCTGTAGTTTGGTTGGGCTGTTGCAAGGAATGCGTTACATCCATGATAACCGGAGTTCCATGCTCCTTCATCCAAGGAATATTTCTGTAGTCTACTACTAGATCTTGGTAACCAAAGGTAGTCCCACGTTCTGTGAGCATTACTTTCGGATTGCCGGCTTTTTGAATTTTCTCAACGGCGAATTTCATTGAAGGTCCGCTTAAGAATTGCCCCTTCTTCACATTTACAATTTTGCCGGTAGCTGCTGCGGCTTGCAACAAATCGGTTTGGCGACACAAGAAAGCAGGGATTTGAAGAATGTCAATGTATTCAGCAGCAATCGCCGCTTCTTCATGAGCGTGGATATCGCTGGTAACGGGCAGATGGTACTTTTGACCAACTTTTTTCAATAATCCAAGTCCAGTATCATCGCCCAATCCGGTAAAAGAGCTCGCACTGGTTCTATTTGCCTTACGGTAAGAAGCTTTGAACACATAAGGAATACCCAAGTTTTTACAAGTAGTGGATACTTTATCAGCTACTTCCATTACCAATTCTTCACTTTCCACCACACAAGGGCCGGCAATTAGGAAGAAGTTTGAAGGGTCGTACGACTGACCTTTGAACAGGTCGGTAAGAAATGTATTCATGCTGCAAAGATAAGTAAGAAGGAGCGTACCTGCGAAATACGAGCCCATCCCTCTGTTCATTGTTTTTATGGGGAATTTTTGGGAGTATGGGCCTGGTTTAGTTATCGGCAAGCCTCTTGTAATCAATTTGATAGCAATAGTTTGGGCGTAGAGGTAAAAACAAGGGATGGATTTAGCAATTGCACCTTAATTCCTTATGTTTGCGTTTCAGAATCGCTTGTTATGACTAAAGAGAAAATCCTAGTAATTGGCGCCAGTGGTCAAATTGGCGTAGAGTTAACGCTTGCACTTCGTAAAATTTATGGAAATGCTAATGTGGTGGCTTCCGACTTGCGCGAACAAAATCCCCTTTTGGAAGGCACAGGTCCTTATGTGAGTTTGGATGTGATGAACAAGGAAATGCTGCATGTGCAGGTGATTCGTCAGAATATTACACAGATTTATTTGTTAGCAGCCATTCTTTCGGCTACGGGCGAAAAAAATCCCAATTTGGCCTGGAACCTCAATATGACCGGATTGTTGAATGTGCTTGATATTGCGCGCGAGGAAAAGATCCACAAAGTGTATTGGCCAAGTTCAATTGCCGTGTTTGGTCCTACTTCTCCCAAGCAGAACTGTCCGCAACAAACCGTAATTGAACCAACCACTGTGTATGGTATCAGTAAATATGCCGGTGAGTTTTGGTGCAATTATTATTTCCAACGTTATGGGGTAGATGTGCGGAGTTTGCGTTATCCGGGATTGATCAGTTACAAATCGGCTCCGGGCGGCGGTACTACTGATTATGCAGTGGAAATCTATCATGAAGCATTGGAAGAAAAGAAATACCAGTGTTTTTTAAAAGAAGACACCTATTTGCCGATGATGTACATGCCGGATGCCATTAAAGCTACGATTGAATTGATGGAGGCGCCGGCTAGCAAAATTTCCATTCGTACTTCTTATAATGTGGCGAGCATGAGTTTCTCGCCAAAAGAGATCACTCAGTCTATTCAAAAGATCATTCCCGATTTCAGTATCAGTTACAAGCCCGATTACCGTCAAAACATTGCGGATAGCTGGCCTCAAAGCATTGATGACAGCGTTGCACGCTATGATTGGAGCTGGAAACATGAATACGATTTAGATGCGATGAGCAAGGATATGATTGCGAATTTGAAAGGATAATACAGGATAAACAAAACTCCGCCTTTTAAGAATAACCCATTGTGCGACCCCTCCGGGGTCGTGCTGTTGGCGCATTGCTTATGCTGCTACGCACATGCGACCCTTCCGGGGTCAGTTCATTTATTGCACTGTTGTTGGATTTATAGATGTGCGACCCCTTCAGGGTCGATGGCACTGAACATCGGTTTTTGGTGCTACTGATGTACGACCCCTACAGGGTCGTTTGCGTTGAACGGTGATTTTGCGTGATACCGAATGGTGACCGTTACGGGGTCTAAAGCGCTGATATTATTTATTTTCTGCTGATGTGCGACCCCTCTGGGGTCGATGGACCTATCATATTTGCCTCCATTGTGTCTTATTATTTTTTCAAGCGTATTAATTCTTAATTCTTAACTCTTAACTCTTACTTCTTAATTCATTCTTCCTCATTCCTTTCCTGCTTTCAGTATCTTTGGTAAAACATTTTCTCACATGCGCGCATCCTTGTTTGTTTTATTGTTATTAGCGTCCGGAGTTTTGAATGCACAAAAAAGTTTGGTAAATGGAAACTGGAAAGGGTATTTGGTTAGAGAGGATAAGAAGGAAGTAGTGTTTACTTTCGATATTACAGGTAAGTTTCCCAAACAACAACTGATCATAAAGAACGGTACAGAACGAATTAAAATATCCAAGTTAACCTTCATAGGCGACTCTATTTATTTTGATATGCCGGTGTTTGAATCTTCATTTAGAGTGAAAGCCGCCGAGGGGAGCAAACTAGAAGGATGGTGGATCAAAGGAACCAGTGCAGCTCCACAAAAGTGGGCCTTTCGTGCAGAACAAACCAATGCACCACGTTTTGAAGGTAGTGCAACCCCCACTGCTAATATCAGTGGACGTTGGGCCATGTTCATTACCCGTCCGAATAAAACAGAACGCCCCGCCGTTGCAGAATTCAAACAAGTAGGCGACTACTTAACTGGTTCAGTGATTACACCATCGGGCGATTATCGCTTTTTGGAGGGAAAAGTTATTGGAGATAGTATGGTGTTGAGTGTTTTTGATGGTTCGCATGTGTATCATTTCAATGCAAAGATCGCCGATTCAGGGGCTATTAGAAAAGGAGTGTTTTACTCGGGATACAATACTACCGAAACATGGATTGCTTATAAAGATCCCAAAGCTGAGTTGCCCGATGTAGGCAATACCCCAATGGTAAGGCAACCGGAACGCCCGCTTGATTTTAAATTCCCTGATTTAGATAGCAACTTAGTTTCGATTACTGATGATCGTTACAAGGGCAAAGTTGTGGTAATTCAATTGATGGGTAGCTGGTGTCCGAATTGCATGGATGAAACGGCCTTTTTAAGTGATTTCTACAATAAGCAAGGAAGGGATAAAAAAGTGGAGATCATAGCGCTGGCTTATGAATACAGCACCGATTTTAAAAGAAGTGTTGCTAGTCTTACGAAATTTAAGAATCGGTACAATGTAAAGTACCCAATGTTGATTACACCTACCACGGTAATAGATACCCTAAGAACGGAGAAAACATTGCCACAAATAACAACCATACGGGTGTATCCTACCACTATTATTGTTGGTAAAGATGGCCGCATTCGTAAAATAGACACGGGCTTTGTTGGACCCGGAACAGGTGTTCACTACGAAGCTTATGTGAAGAATTTTATGGAGCTATTGGCGAGGTTGAATGAGGAAGAAAATTGATAATTAAGAATGAATAATTAATAAGTAATAATTAATAATGGAACAGCCGGTGAGATCAAGAAAGAACAGGAAGAAGAACAGGGGGCGCTGCGAATCCGCTGCGAGCTTGTCCTGAGCGGGCCGAAGGCACAGTCGAAGGACGCTGCGCCGCCGCGGTAAA
>DGDD01000156.1 GCA_002385265.1 Chitinophagaceae bacterium UBA3961 | reverse complement strand
CTTAATAGAAGCGCGAAGATGTTCGAGTTGGTCCTTCTCTTTTACTTTATGGCGAAGCTCACTTTCCTTCTCACCTAGCGCATTTCTTACATTATAATAAGCCTGATCCGCTTCATTCAACACTTTCTCGTCCTCTTCTTTTTTTCTGAGTAAATTTACCAGACCTTCTTCAGCCTGTTGAAGCGTTACTTCACTTTCAGATATCTGTTCGGTTGTTTGTTTTAACTGAGAGGCATTGCTTTCTATTTGACCCTTCAATTCAACCAATTGATTGCTTTTGAACTCGCGTTCTTGCTCTAAAGCGTTGATTTTACTGTGCTGACGGGCTACCAATAAATTGAATTCATTGTAGCTGGCTTGTGCCTGCCCATAGGCTTCTTCAATCGATTTATAATCGGCTTCCGTTGCCTGAAGTTTTTCCTTCAAGTCGTTCAACTGAGCTACCCACTGTGTCCATTCATTTCTAGTACCTTCAACTGCCGCAATGGTTTCTTCTAATACAATTTGAGTTTCAGACAAACGGTGTTCTGCCACATGTTGAGAACCATGAAGGTTTTCAATTTTATTCTGAAGAGAGAATACCAGATTGGTGAGACGGTTAATGTCTTCTTGAGCTTGGCGAATGGCTTGTTCTTTCAGTTGTTCGTTGAAACTAATAACTTCGTTGTGTTTTTCTTGAATCGACTGTTTCAGTGAATTTACAACGGCTTCTTGAGCATGAATATCTTCTGCTAATTTCTCAAGGTTTTTAGCACGTCCGATCTTTTTACCTTCAAATAATCCAACGCTTCCCCCTGTTAACGAGTACTTTCCTTTCACATATTTTCCGGTTTTCTCGATAACAATGGAGCCATTGCTATTTTCAAGTGCCGACTCTTGCTCCGCAATAAATACATTACCAAGAAGGTGGTTGGCCAATGAGCGGTATTGTGCATCAACTTCGATCACTTCCAAGGCAGGAATGGTATTCTCAGGGCGATGGCCTGTTGCCGATTGATCAGCCAGTTTATCGAGTAAGAAAAAGTTGGCTTTCCCTTTCTTATTGTTATCGAGTAAGTGAACTGCTTGCATCCCTTCACTCAAATTGTTCACTACATAGTAGTTCAAATAGGGTTCGAGTACATTTTCTAAAGCAGCACGGTATTCTTCTTTTACATATATTATATCCGATAAAATTGGAGCAGTGTGGTTCCAATTCGGATTCTTGTGCAAGAATTTAACGCTCTCCGGATACCCTTCCATCGAATCAATCAAACTCTTTAAAAGATCGAATTCGTTCTTCTTAGCGTCCAGTTTACGGCTTTCATCAGCTAGTTCCTGACGAAGACGCTCTAATTCACTTTGCGTTTGAAGAATTGACTCACGCGTTCTCTCATTGTGCTCTTGTAGCTGAACCAAATCGGTTTTACGACGCTCCAGTTCTTCTTCCTTTACAGAACGTTCTTCCTCCAATTGCTTCAGCTGGCTGTTTCGAGCTGCTTGCTCTTCTTCCAATTGGTGAATGGTACGTTGAAGATTTTGGATGGAAGTGTCTGCTACGGCTACTTTCTTCTCTGCTTCAAATTGATTGCGTTGGATATGAAGGTTTTCACTTCTTAAGGTGTCAACATGAGATCTTTTCTCATCAAAAACTCGTCTTTTCTCATCAACAGTTTGACGAACGTCTTCCAATTGACTTTCTAAAGACTCTAATTTGGCTTTTTCTTCGTCTATCTGAAGTTTGGTAAACTCAATGCTTTCTTCTAATCCGGTAAGTTGTCCTTCACTTTTAGTCAAAAAGTCTTGAAGGTTTGTTGCCCTCTCATTAAGGAAATTCAATCGTTGGCTTGCAAGGTTCTTTTCATTTTCACGGGTTCTGAGGGTTTGAAGCAATTCATTGAACTCCGTTTGCATGCTTTGTAGGGCTCTCTCCTTTTCAATGAAACCGGTTTTTTCCGATTCCAGCGCTGCCTCTTCCAATGCGATCACTGCTTCCAATTGAATCTTTCGGTCTGTTTCTGCTTCGGTTTGTTGATTCAACTCACGATAAGTTAAGTTGAAGCCTTCCAGTGCAGCTTTAGCCAGTTCAATACTCAGCTCTCTGTACTCTTTTTTAATCTCGTAGTATTTCTCGGCCTTTTTCGCTTGGTTTTCCAAGCTTTTCAGTTGGTTGTTGATTTCAAACAACAGATCCTCAATACGTGCAAGATCTTGTTCTGTGGCATCGAGCTTGTTCTTCGCTTCTTTCTTTCTCGTTTTGTAGATCGAAATTCCTGCCGCTTGCTCCAGCATGCGTCGGCGGCTGTTTTCTTTATCCTTGATGATTTCGTCCACCATTCCCAATTCAATAATCGCGTAGCTATCGGTACTAACACCCGTATCGAGGAAGAGGTTTTGGATGTCTTTTAAACGACATTGAACATCATTCAATCGATATTCGCTCTCACCGCTTTTATAGAATTTACGAGTAACAGTAACCGTATTGAATTCAGTAGGAAGGAGGTTCTTTGTATTTTCAAAAGTCAGGCTTACTTCGGCCAAACCGGAAGCAGAACGTGTTTTGGAACCATTGAAAACCAAGCTTTCCAAATTTTCACTTCTAAGGTGGCTAATCTTCTGTTCTCCAATAACCCAACGGATGCTATCTACGATATTACTTTTACCGCATCCATTAGGACCAATTACACCAGTAACTCCTTCGTCAAAGTTTAATACTGTTTTATCAGCAAAACTTTTAAACCCTTTGATTTCTAAACTCTTTAATCGCACAATTGATAATTTTTAGCAGGTCGCAAATATAAACTAAGGAACATGTAAAATACCACCCTCAAGGCATCCTGCTTTCATATCTTATTCACGACTTATACACACAGAAATACCCATTCTTTGCCCATGGCGGGTTTGTGGACAAAAAGCGTTGATTTGCAGCAATAATGACCTTGAATATTAAACTTAGCCTTCGTAAATAACACCCGAAGTAGGGGTTTCATGGAGTTCGATTCGGATCATTTTGGGAAGGGAAGGTTTCAATTGATTCCAGATCCAAACAGCAATCAGTTCACAAGTTGGATTGTCAAGTCCGGGAACATCGTTCATACATTTGTGGTCTAGTTGAGCAACCACCGGTTTCACGATAGCTTTTAGCACCGCGAAGTCCATTACCCAGCCTAAAACGGGGTCGGGTTGGTCTTCAATCCACACTCGCAAACGATAGGTATGCCCATGCATATTTTTGCATTTATGCCCTTCAGGAACATTGGGAAGAAAATGCGCAGAATCAAAAGTAAACTCTTTAAAAATCAGCATACCGAATAATTGAGGCGCGAAGTTACGATTGTTTTCGAATCTTTAAACAGAAGAGCTCATTTTTGAAACCTATGATAATCAAACACTTAGCAACTAGTTTAGCTAAATTGTTAATTATCAATTAATAATTAGCAAATCCGGTTTTCCTTCGTATCTTCGTATCGTTAATTTGAGTGTTATCGCATTTGTTAAGTGAATGATTTTCTGCTAGTTTTTTTCCGCTAATAGGTTAGTCTTCTTTACAAGCTTTCTCTCAAGTATTTATTTATTTATTATTTGATTCAAGAATGAACATTTATGTTTCAAACTTAAGCTTCAACGTACAAGATGAAGACTTAAGAAGTTATTTCGCTGATTATGGCGATGTTACATCTGCTAAAGTGATTACAGACAAATTCACAAGACGCAGTAAAGGTTTCGGATTCGTAGAAATGAGCGATGATGAAGCTGGTCAAAAAGCAATCCAGGAGTTGGATGGTGCAGTTGTAGACGGAAGAACCATTAAAGTAATGGTTGCTCGTCCAAAAGAAGAAAGACCTTCTAATGGTAACAACAACAACAACCGCCGCTCATTCAGCAATAGCAATAGCCGCTGGTAAGAATTAAAAAATCCCGCTCAAATTGAGCGGGATTTTTCTTTTAGCATCGCACCGAACTCAAGTCCTCGCGACAAAGCCGATACAGCCATTGCAATTCTTTTCACACGGGTGGCATCCGTTTTCGCAGCCTGCACCCATTTACTATAATAATTTTGTGTTCCTTTTGTAAATTTTGAGAACATCTCAAAAGCAGCAGGATCGTCTTTGATACAATCAACCAACTCAGTATCAAGTTTATAATCCTCTTTATCTTCACTTAAAGTAACGGTTACCATTGCGCCTTCTTTCTTCCGAATTTGCTTTCGCATATCTCCGTTCAAGGGCATAATAAAGGAACCATTCCCCATAGGTAGTAAACTGACTTGCTTGATCTTATATTGATCTATCTTTCCTTTTACTTTAAATGAAACTTTTGTTTTGGGCTTAATTTGCGCTGCAATATCTGCCGGAACTTCAATATAGGTCCACCCTGATTTCTCTCCTTTCTTATCGAACTTATAAATATTGGTTGTATAAGTAACCATAACAATTATTGATTCAAATAAACAATAAGAGCTGTTACTTGATCTTCATTCTTTAATTTGTATTTCTTCTCCGCCATAAACGCGTCAATAGCGGCAGCTTTTTCGGGCAGCGCTTCTTTTAAACTTGAGGCCGATAGTCGGATACGTATGATTTTATTGGTAGCCGGTAAATATAAAAAGTAGTTCTCTCCTTCTTTATAAACCATTCTTTTAGCTTCCCCTATCGCATTCTTTTCAAACATCGTTTTGTATTTGTGCTTCAACAAATGAACTTGTTGGCCTTCCGCAAGAATTTCATAGAATGTTTCTGCGTTCTTTTTTTCAATGGCGGGATAGCCGCTTTTATAATGTCCGGTGGCAGTATTTTCAGCATCCACATTGAACGATATTACGAACTCGCTAACAGTATCGGTAAAAAGGAATACATTGTTATTCTTTCGAAAATAGAGCTGGTTTTCGTATAAATTAAACTGCAGATCAATTGATTTGATCCAATAACCGTTTCTAAGACGTACCAATCCTTTTCCCCAGTTCTCATTTAAAAAGGGGTGGCCTTCTGCATTTTGGGGGATACTTGTTAAAGGCTTTCCACTAACATCATAAGCTTCCAGTTGAAGACTATTATGATTATTCACAGTTTGAGCATTGCTGAATTGTATGCTCAATATGAATCCAATTAGGATACTCCATTTTTTCATAGCTATACTTTTAATTTGCTTTTGATTTGACTTAATATTATTGAAGACTGATTTTATTTTCAAATAACCAATCTTTTAACCGATCGGGCCAAGCCTTTATCGAACGTAAACTTGTTCTTTTTCCCATATTAAAAGCGTGGTCTCCCTGCTGGTACAAATGCATTTCCACCGGCAACTTAGCTTCTCTGTATTTATTGAGAAGCGCTACAATGGTTGCTGAACAGCACTCGTCATTATCGGCTGCTACTAAAAAGGCCGGAATTGGGTTCAGTCTGGGAGAAGCCTCAGCAATCCCCAGGGGACCCGGGTATACCAAAATTTGAAAAGCAGGCAACGAACTAACTTTGTTAAGAGCTTCGTTCGTTTTGATCGATTGATAAGCAACCCAATTCACCATTTCACCTCCTGCAGAAAAGCCCATCACTCCTACTTTTGCGGAGTCCAAATCCCAAGCTTTGCACATCCTTTTTACAAGCTTTATAGCTTGAGCCGCATCTTGTTTGGCATCAGCGTCTGTGAATAGGTCGGGATGTTCTCGAAACAAGCGATATTTCACGACTACTGCTGTGAGGCCCTGTTCGTTCAAGAAAACTGCGGCGTCTCGCCCTTCAGAATTGTAGACCAGTATTCGATGGCCTCCTCCCGGAAATATGACAACAACCGCCTTCGATCTGTTGCCTCCTTTGGGAAAATAAACATCAATTGAAGGGTGATGTATATTGGTCAGCAGACCGTTTTCATATTTCGGAACTTGATCCAATTTAATTTGTGGGCGATCACTCCATAAATAAATGCTTGTATCGGGCATTTGCGCAAACAAATTGGCGCTAATGAAAACACATACAATTAGCGAGATAAGTGGCTTCATGATTACTGATGAAAACTTTGACCAATAAATTGAAGTGCGTCAACAATCCCTGTTCTCCAATAGGTCCATGTATGGGCACCTTCTCTTACTCTAAATTCGTGCGGCACCCGTTTTTCAGTGAGGGCGATGTGGAGCAAGCAGTTTCCTTTTGTCAAGAAATCGTCGTCACCACAATCGATCCAATAGCGAACTTTACTGAGATCGCCGGCCGATTTTTGTTCTACAATTTTCAGCACCGAATTGTCATACCAAGCTTTAGTGAGCCTGTCTTTGCCCTTAAGATTTCTTCCGTATAATGGACCAAAAGGGAAATTCCAAGACTCATCTCCCAAAGTTTCGATGGCATTATCATCGAGTACCGCAGCGCTTAATGGCGCAGCTGCTGCAAACAGTTCCGGATACTTTAAAGAATAAATCATAGTACCGT
>DGDD01000216.1 GCA_002385265.1 Chitinophagaceae bacterium UBA3961 | reverse complement strand
CTGCTACTATATTGCCATTGCAGGATTTTCGAATGCAGTGATCTCAAAATTGGTGTTTGCTCGCGACTTGTTTCAAACTTCCAATGAAATATTGGTGCTCAGCGGAAAACAACCGCTGTATCTTACTTATAATGCCAATGATTTTGTTGAGGTGGAAGATTTGGAGCTAGAAGCCGAAGGAGCCACTGATCATAGTAAAGAAGAATGGAAGCAGGAACTGGAGACTTTGATTCTTTCCGAAAAACTGTACGAAGATCCGGAACTCAGTTTATTGGACTTGGCGAAAAGAATGAATACCAATATCTCACTTGCCAGCAGGTATATAAATAAAGGCTTTGGATTGAATTTTAATGATCTCATCAATAAATACCGTGTTGAAGCAGTAATTGATCTTTTAAAAAAGGGTGAACATCACAAGCAAACCCTACTTTCCTTAGCTTTTGAAGCCGGGTTTAATAGCAAAACTACTTTTAATCGCTCCTTTAAGAAGCATACCGGCTTCTCTCCTCAAGAGTATATTAAGCAGAAATCACTCTGATAATCAATTGTTTGAAGAATTTGAACCCTCGAGTCATAATTTGAACCTACTAATTGAGGGTTCAAATTATAATATGGGGCACTAAGGGGTTCGGAAAGCAAGAGTTTCGTTGAAAATTATAATACATGCGAAACTTATTCCTCAAATTAACGGCGCCCATCAATATGCCGTTTTGGTGGCAAGACCTGCTTTTTGCCATTCCTAGAATTGTAGGTGGTTGGTTGTTCACTGTGAACTTCGGATCGCCGAAGTTTGGCCTTCCTTGGACGGAAGCCGATAAAAATCTTGGTTTTTTTGAAGTGGTTTATTGGTTCCCGGAAGACGTGGCCGAATACGGAGGCGTGTTTGCTTTGTTCCCTGTATTTTGGGCATGGATGGGAGCCTTCTCAGAGGGAGTAGGGGGTATATTCTTAATGCTGGGATTCCAAACCCGTTTGTTCTCCTTTCTTGGTGTCTGCACTATGGCAGTAGCGGCTTTTATGCAGCAGTGGGACAATGGATTGTGGAACATGTTAGCTTCCTTAGGGTTTTTATGGATCAACCTTTTTACCATGATTCTAGGGAGTGGTCGCTTCGGTATTGATTATCTCATTTCTAAAAAATTGAAAGCATGAAAGCAATTATTTTAACAATTATCGCAGTTACGCTGTTTAGTTCCTGTGTTCAGAAGGCCTATGAAAGAGAAGTAACCGTTTACTTAACGGTTAAAGGAAAGCAAAACATTAAAACGGTTGGTATATTGGGTGATGGAAATAAATTGGATTGGGACAAAGCACTTCCTTTGCAAGAAGTGGTAAAAGATTCCTTGTATACCACCACCTTTAAAATGCGAACCGGATACCTATTAGTAGAAGCAGCTTTTACGGTGAATGATACCGTAGAATTAAAAGACAAGCCAAACAGAAGAATTCAATTTGCGAAAGAAGGAGCAACGGTGTATAAAGCAGTATTTGATGAGAATTGAGAAGTTCTTGAGTTTTAAGTTGTAAGTTTTGAGTTTTGGGAAACGCCAAGAAAGAGGCGGAGCCAAAAATGCGCAAAGGAACAATTGTGGTTAAAAAACACCTTTGTGTACCTTCTTTAACTTCAAAAAACTTTGCGACAAATTGTGCAGCGAAGCGGTACAAAACTCAAAAACTCAAAAACTCAAAACTTATAACTTGACTTTAATATCCACCAGTATTCACACCAACAATCAAAATGAAACTCAGTATAAAAAATATAGCCATTCTTGTAATAATTGTATTTATTAACAGCGGTTTAGCTGCACAGAAATCAGCTTTCGATAGCGTTGTAAATGAATACCACAACAAAAAAGGATTCAATGGAACAATAGTAGTGGTTGATAAGCAAGGAAAACCCTGGATGAAAGCGGTGGGTGAACGCAATCGTTCCACACATCAAATGCACACACTCGATTCGAAATTTCGGATTCTTTCTTTCACCAAAGCTTTCGCGGCCATACTGGTTATGAAGTTATGGGAGCAAGGTAAGATAGACTTGGATGCTACCATTGGAACGTATTTCCCTGAATACACGGGTGCCGGGAAATCGAAAGTAACCATTCATCATATGCTTACGTATAGCTCAGGTATTGAAGATCCGTTGGGAGAAGCCGGTGTGAATCCTTATGTGGTGAAGAAGAATTTAGATGCTTTTATCAAGGAATATTGTTCGGGTAAGCTGGTTCGTGAGCCCGGAACAGAATCGGTATACGGAAATGTAGAGTACATCTTGCTTCAAAAAATATTGGAGAAGCAGAGTGGGCTTTCATTCGAGCAACTCTTGAAAAAAGAAATACTTCAACCGCTTAAAATGAGTTCAACCGGTATTTCACGTCCGGAAGTTGAAGACAAACATTGGTCGAAAGGATATATCTACAACGACTCTACTAAAACATTCACACCGGAAACCAAATATGTATCCGAGAACTTTTTTGCAGCAGGAAGCATGTATTCTACGGTTTCAGACTTGTTGAAATTGGATCGTGCGTTGTTTGGAGGGAAATTATTAGGAAAGAAGGCATTGGAAAAGTTACTCACCATTAATGAGAAATTGGGATATACAGCTTATGGCTTTTGGGGGTCTACCGGCTGGGGAAATTTTAAAGAGCCCTTTTACTACCGTACGGGTGGTATGGAAGGCGCTACCTCTAATTGGATACATGCTACCAAATCTGGAGTAACAATTATTGTATTGTGTAACAATGATGGTGTGAATTTGTATGAGATGAGTGAGCAATTGTATTTGGAAGCGTTGAGGTAGTGAATGATATGCTAAACCAAAGAGCAAGAAATGGAGCATGAAGTCTGCTATTGTCTTTCATTTTGTTGTTGAATTTATATTTGCCTTTTTCATTGTCGAAAACGCTGCCAAATGGTGACCCAATAGCTGCCTATATATGGTTGGATTGAATTACTCAAAAATGTGATTTGGGTTACATTTCCTAATATGGATTAACGGTATTTTTGTAAAAAAGTATAAGAACATGTCTACTATTAAAATGACCACCGCCGATTTTAAGGAGAAGGTCTTCAACTACGATACTGAGAAAGAATGGAACTATACCGGTAGCTTGCCGGCAATCATTGATTTTTATGCCGATTGGTGTGGTCCTTGCAAACAGGTAGCACCTGTTTTGGAAGAATTGAGTAAGGAGTACGAGGGAAAGTTATTGATTTATAAAGTTGACACCGAAGCGGAAATGGAACTTAGTTCCGTATTCGGAATTCAAAGCATTCCTACCTTCTTGTTCATTCCAGTAGAAGGAAATCCGATGCTGCAGCCGGGAGCTTTTCCGAAGAATATTTTTAAGCAGGTAATTGAGGAGCGATTATTGGCAAAACCGAAAGAAGAAAATGCATAAAAGAAAGCCATCAGTTTAACTGATGGCTTTTTTCATCCTACTTCGTAACAATTTATGTTCAACTAATTGCATTTTTCAATCTTGCCTTTGAGGGTACTTGAGTGAAACATTCGTGAAAACAAGGTCTAACTAAATAATAATATTAGAAATACACTTTGATACTTTTTTAGCAGTTTATAGTGGTTTTTTTATAATGCATACTAAATAGGTAATGAAAACTGTTGATGCAGGTGATTCGTAACCCAATACTCATACCGTGAAAAGTATAGTGAAATACTATATTCTTAGTTTTTTATTGTTGTCTACCGTTTTAATAGGACACACCCAAATTGTGTTTCAAGAAACATTCGGACAAACTACTACTCGAACTACTTCTACCTATATGCCATCCGGCAGTTTTGGATGGGGCGACCCCAACGGAACTACCGATCAAAAAGCAATCGACAATAATTACTATGCCGTAATAGCGCCTGCCAATATAAGGGATGCTTATCCTGTTCCGTATTGGTGGTTTTGGACGGGGCCTGAACCAATTGGAAATACATGGGGAGGAGGTGGGAACCCCGCAACAACTGATCATACAGGCGACGCGAATGGTGCAGTGATGGTGGTAAACGCAGGTTCGGTATTGAATGGTTTCTATTCCAGAAGAGCGAATGTGGTGGGTGGCGCTTGCTATAAATTGAGTTTGTGGTTTTATCTGGTGAATACTTCTTCCTCATTTAACATGCAAGTACGAGATGCAGGAACTCATATAGTTTTGGGGACGCTAAGCTCCGGGAGTATCTATACCGAGGATACGTGGCAACAGTTTTCATTTACTTTTAAAATGCCTAGTGGATGTCCTAGCAATCAAGTTGAAGTTTATATAGCGAACACTACCAGTGCTTTTAGCGGCAACGATTACTATATTGATGACATTGTTTTAGAGCGTATTACTTGTGGCAGCGAATCAGATATCATTTGTCCTACTTCAGTATTACCGGTCTCTTTAACCAATTTTACTACCACTCAAGTTGCGGATCAAAAAGCATTGGTGGAGTGGAAGACTGATTTTGAACAGGGTTTAAAGTTGTACTCAATAGAGCACAGTATAGATGGGGTAAACTACACTGTTTTGAGAACAGTGGAGCCCCAAAATACGAGTACTCCTACTTCTTATAGTGAGTTAATAAACATTCCTTATTTAAGTAGTGTTGGTCATTTTCTGCGATTGAGAATCCAAGAATTGGATGGTAAGGTTTCATACAGCAAAACCAACTTGCTTCGGTGGGATACTGAAACAAAAGGATTGTTGATCTATCCGCAACCATCAATGGGAATGGTAACTGTTTCTATTCCGAATGGATATGAAAAAGCAAACATTCAGTTACTCAATTCTTCGGGTATGGTATTGAAGAAATGGAACCAACATTCTTCCACATCTTTAGTGATCACCAATTTAAAATCGGGTATGTATTTTATTCGAGTAGAAGGAGCGATTCCCCTGGTGAAAGGATTTATTGTTCAGTAGCCGTTTTCTTCTTTTTCATAATTTTTGTTCGGTGAAGATCACCCCATTTTGCTATTTCTCTCAACAAGGGGTCAAGGCTTTTTCCATGTTCTGTTAGTTCATATTCAACCGTAATGGGCTTTGAATTCACAACAGTACGGGTAACCAACTGTTGCATCTCTAGTTCCTGCAGCTCTTTAGAAAGCATCTTAGGCGCTATACCATCTACTTCTCGCATCAAATCCATGAAACGTAGTTTTCCTTTGAACATCAAAGCTCCAATGATGGTGGTTTTCCATTTTCCCGTTAATACATCTTTAGCATCTCTGATCGCCAATATCATTCGTGTACACTCAGGTAATGGTGGTTTCTTTGTCATGGCACAAAATTCTAATTATTAGTGATAAAAACGATACTAGTTTCAAATAGGTAACTAGTTACTAAAGGGTAATTCATTACAAAAGTATAGTTAAATAGCTGAAATTTGTATTCTGAAAAACGGAAATGCAATTCGTTTTTAAATGATGATGTTTATGGAAAAGATAAAGATGGAGATTTGGTCGGATGTGTTTTGTCCCTATTGTTATATCGGTAAAACCAATTTGGAAGCGGCCATCGAAGAACTGGGAGTGTCCGATAAAATTGAACTGGAATGGAAGAGCTATCAACTAAAGCCCGGCTATAAGCAAGTTCCGGGAGAAACCGCCAATCAATCATTAGCGAAACATTTGCGGATCACTCCCGAGCGTGCCCGAGAATTGAACCAACAAGTGTCGGCATCGGCTGCACAATCCGGATTGAACTTCAATACCGATATCATGGTTTGGGCCGATAGTTTTGACGCCCATCGACTGATTCATTTTGCAGCCACAAAAGGACTTTCTTCAACCTTGAAAGGAAGCTTTTTTAAAGCTGTATTTGAAGAAGGAAAGAACCTGAATAATAGTGATGACTTGGTGTTGATTGCGAAGTCGATAGGGTTAGAGGCAGAAGAAGTAGTACAAGTGCTTCATTCTGATCAATTTTCAAGGGAAGTTCGCAAGGATATTGAAGAGGCACAAGTTTTCGGGATACAAGGTGTTCCCACATTCGTAGTAAACAGAGAATACGCCTTTAGTGGCGCTCAACCTAAAAATAATTTCAAGCAAGTTTTGTCGCAGCTGCTCGCCGAATCATGATAGGCTAAGCTGCTCATATTTTAATCATTCATTTTAAATTTTATTGTATGTTATTGGTTACAGGTGCTACCGGACATCTCGGTGGCGCAGTAGTGAGCTTTTTGCTCAAAAAAATCCCCGCTTCTGAAATTGCAGTACTCGCAAGAGATGCAGCAAAAGCAAGTAAATTGAAAGAACAGGGTGTGGATGTTCGTATCGGCGACTATCACAACAGTGAATCCATGGAGAAAGCTTTTCAAGGAGTAGATACTTTGTTGTTGATTTCTTCCAGTGATTTCAATGATCGTTTGGGACAACACAAACGTGCTGTAGACGCTGCGAAAAAGGCAGGCGTACAACACATCATCTATACTGGGGTGACCATGAAAGACTATCAGAAATCAGCGATCGCTGAATTCATGGGACAGCACTTTGCTACCGAAGATTATATCAAAGAAAGCGGCATCACTTATACTTTCTTCAGAAATGGTTTGTATGCCGACGTGTTACCCATGTTCATTGGACAAGATCCCGCCACAACAGGCGTATTCATCCCAGCAGGTGAAGGAAAGGTAGGGTTTGTGGTTCGTGAAGACATTGCAGAAGCATTGGCAAATGTGCTTACTTCTACCGGACATGAAAACAAAACGTATCCAATCACTGGTTCTGCCTTGTATTCTTATGCCGATGTAGCTGCGATCCTTTCCGAGATTTATGGAAAGACGGTTCCCTATATTAGTCCCGATCAACCTACTTTTTTCGCAGCTCTGAAAGAGGCCGGTGTACCTGAAATGTATATTGGTGTAACCTACGGGTTCGCTGATGCTACCAAACATCATCACTTCGAAGAACTAGATCCAACTCTTGAGAAGTTGTTGGGAAGAAAGCCGTTGAGCTTGGATGTGTATTTGAAGAGCGTTTATGGGAAATAGTGAGGGAAGTTATAAGTTGTAAGTTTTGAGTTATTGAGTTTTGCGCAGCTTCGCTGCTTGGGGTTCACCGCAGAGAGCGCCGAGATCGCGAAGAAGTCACTAAGGTTTTTTCTTTTGCAATTGTTTTTTACTGCAGCGCCCCCAGTTCCTCCCCCTGCTCTTTCTTGATCTCGTCGGCTGTTACATTATTAATTATTTCTTATTCATTATTAATTCTCACCACAGATACACAGATTTTTACAGATTCACACAGATTAGAAACTGCATTATTGATCGTGATGATTGTACTGCAGTCTCTAATCTAAATGTGATCTGTGTTAAGAAAATAGAATGAAGACGGACAGTTTGCGAATTCGCTGCGTTCTTTGCTATCTCTGCGGTGAACGTTTTAATCAGCGAAGCTACACTGAACTTAACAACTCATAACTCAATAACTCAATACTTGATCTATAAGTTATCAGTGGTTTAATTTATGTTTCTTTCTAAAATGTGAACTCTTTAATCTTATTGCTATCTAATAGCAAAGTCATTCGCAAAAGCATGTCTTCCAACCGCACTTTGTCGAATAGCTACTCCGTTTTTCCATACCATTGCGGCGGTATAGTTTCCTAAAGATTCATATCCCGATAGGTATACATCGGTTCCGCATACGGCAATTTCCGTTGCTCTTGAAAAGTTGGTGCTGTTGCTACCATTGTAAAGTGTACCATTTTTCCAATATACCGGCACAGTGTTTCCACTTGGCAGGTACTTGTAGCCTCCTACATATACATCGGTTCCATTCACTGTTATTCCAACTGCGATGGCTCCACCTGTATTCGCATCGTAAGGCAAATCAGTTCTTACGCCGTTTTTCCAATAGCATGGAATGTTCACGCCGTTTGCAATGGTGTAGCCACTAAAGTACACATCAGTTCCAACAATAATACCATTGTTAGCTTCTCCGAAACTACCCTGACCCGAAAGGTTTGTTCTCGTGCCATTTTTCCAATAGCAAGGTGAAACGGTTTGACTGCTTACATCATATCCAACAATATATACTTCACTGCCTGATCCTACTGCATTGTAGCAATAAGAGTTATTGGTGGCAGAAGTTAATGAACTTGGTGTACCGTTCGACCACATAATTGCTCTCATATTAGTTGGAGTATTTGCATTTCCACTTGCGTATACAGTACTTCCGTTTACGTAGATCCCTTGAACATAGTCTCCTAGGTTACCCGAGTTCGAAAGTGACAGTAAAGATTGATTTCTCCAAATGCGTGGTAATTGAGTGCCATTGGTTTGGAGTTCATTGCCGGATACATACACATCAGAACCACTTAAGACAATTGATGTTAATCCAACTTCTGTACTTGTTGTGTTAATAGCAATAGCGGTTCCATTCCGCCAAATGAGTGGAGCGTCAATTGACTGAGCGTTTCTTTCCGTACCAATTACATAAACATCCGGCAGGTACTTGAAGCTGGGTCCTGTTACGCTTCCTTTACTGGTTGTGAGATCTACTGTTCCTCCTCCACTTACAAGAAGTGAGGGAATTTTCACGCGTACAATGGAATCGTTGGCCGATACCAAGGTGGTACTCACGCCAGCAATTTTTACTTCCGTGGCACCACTAATACTCAAGTTCTTACCTGTAATGGTAAGGACGGTGTCGATACGGCCCTCTGTTGGACTAATCGATGTGATCTTCGGGGTTAAGTCAACCGGTGTAGGGTCAACGGGTACGGTACTGTCTTTTTTACAACTGGTGATGATTAAAGCAGCTAGCCCTATCATCGATACGACGATTGTTTTTTTCATGTTATATTAGATTTGGAGTGTAAATAACTCACTCCTACAGGGTTTTATGTGGGCCGATTGATAAGTGATGGAAGGGGATTGGTAGGCGAGGGGGTAATTGTTAATTAATAATTAAGAATTAATAATTAGTAATGGAACAGCCGAGGTAATTAATAATTAAGAATTAATAATTAATAATGGAACAGCCGGAAGCAGGCTGAAATTTACGGAGCAAAGCGGAGTAAATTTTAGTCCCGTGAGGAACGATACGGGAAGGGAGGATAGAGGAGGGAAGAGGGAGGAAAGAAAGAGTGACTGCCAGCGCTGCGTTACCGCTGCGTTCGCTGCGCCGCTGCGGTGAAAAAGCCTAAAACCTAAAGCCTAACACCTAAAGCCTAATCCCCAACACCCAACTCAAAAACTTAACAACTCATAACTTGCAACTCACCACTCACTCCCCCTTCCGCTCCAAATACTGCAACACAAACTCTCGTTTTCGCTGTGAAACAGGAATGGTATAACCACCCTCTAAAATCAAAGTTCCACAATCTGTTTTACGATCGTAGATCTTGATTTTTCTAGGATTGACCAAACAAGAGTGATGCGTTCTAATAAATCCGGAAGGAGCAAGCATTTCTTCATAACTCCTCAAATTCTTCGAAACAAAAATGGGTTCGCTATTGCTAATGTAAAACTTAGTATACGATCCCTCCGCTTCGCAATACAAAATATCTTCTACATTGATGAAATAGGTTTTGTCTATATCCTTCAACACAATTTGTTTCGCCTGATCTGCTTGCTGATTGAATTGTTTCATCAATACTTGTAATTGTTGCTGCAATACCGATTGTTCTATTTTATGTTGCGCTTTTTGTAAGGATTGATACAATTCAACAGGGTCAACAGGTTTTAATAAATAATCGAGTGCACTGTATTTGATGGCTGGCAATGCGTATTGATTGTGCGCCGTAGTGAAAATTAGTTGAAACTCGAACCAACCCAATTTTTTGAGGAGATCAAAGCCATTCCCATCGTTCATCTCTACATCTAATAACACAATGTTTGGCTGAAATTGAGCGATGGCTTGCAAACCTGTTTCTACACCATCTGCCTCAACCACTGCCGCTTTTACTGCAGGCCAACGCAGCACCATCTCTTTTAAGGTTTCACGAACGCTTTGTTCATTATCGATGATTAGGATTTTCATGCGTTGGTAACTTGGTTTTCAGATTTGGTTAGAATGGGCAGGTATATAGTAACCAATACCCCGGTTCCTGATGGATGGTTCTCTAAATTGAACCGAGCCTTGGTCTTTAGTTTAATATTCAGTAAGTAGATCCGATCTTTTATGATTTGACTGGCACGACTGATATGTTCCGAATGTACTTTCCCGCTTTCCAATAGGCCCTTGCCATTGTCATAAATAGTAATACAGAGTTCATTCTTTTCCTCTTTGAAAGAGATTGAAATCTCTCCCGGATAGTTGATGCCTACAAAGCCGTGCTCAATGCTATTTTCTACAAATGGCTGAATGATCATTGAAGGAAGAAGCAGGGTTTCAATATCTAGATCATTAGATGCACTTACGCTATATCCAAAGGTTTTTGGGAACCGTATTTTTTGCAATTCCAAGTATTCATTCAAGAAGTCGATCTCCTGTTCTACAGTTACATATTCTTTGTAAGTGCTTTCTAGGGTTTCGCGCATAATATGACTGAACTTAGAAAGGTTGCTTGCTAAGGTCATCGGGTCTTGTTCTTGTAATGCAAACTTTTGTAAGGAACTGAGTGCGTTGAAAAAGAAATGTGGATTCATACGGGCACGGTTCAAGCGCTGTTCGGTTTCAAGAATATTCTGCTTGTGCTTTAGCTGCTGCTGGCGCAAATAGAATGCGATCGACAATGCTAACAGAATTCCTGCGATTGCTAGTAGTAAATAGAGCTGCTTCTGCTGCGCCAATTCCTTAATAGTAGCTTCGTTTTTCGTTTTCTCGTATTTCTGTTCAAGTTCATTGATCTTTTCAGTGCGCTGTAGGTTGAAAAGACTGTCCTTCATTTTTCCATATTGCTTATAAGTGCTATAAGCTTTGTTGATATTTCCTGCAGCCTCGTACAGCTTGGCTGCTTCCCCATAAAGGCTCATGGTGGCGGGACTTCTACCTTCGATCTTTTCAGCATAATACAAACTCGAATCTTGCCACAGTTGCGCTTCATCAAATTTTTTCAGGTCCATATAATCCCAGGCCTTTGAAAAGTAGAGCGTAGCGGGGTTGATACGTAGCGGAGATGCTTTTGCATAGTCGATTGCAGAATCAATGAATTTTATTGCTTCCAAAAGTCTTCCTCTATGATAAGCATTGGCTTCTTGTATTCTGAAGCAACGTACTATTTCAGCATAGTTCTGCTTTTTTATTGCAAGCTGTTTTGCTTCGAGTGAGTAAGCAATGGCGGTATCAAGTAATTTAATGTTTTCGGTGAGGGTGTATTTCTTTTCGTATTCAAAAGCAAGCCAATTCAGATCCTCAGCTTTGTATTTTGGATCGTTTTCATTCCGAATCAAAGCTGCGGCTTTTTGAACATAGAGCCAATTCTTTTCGTCTTCACTTTGTCGTGTAAACAAATGTACAATCAACTGATAGGCTGCCAGTATACTACGAGTGTCTTTTAGTTTTTCAGCAAGCGCCAACGCTTTGAACGATTGATCAGATAACTCCTCGTAATTGAGAGCGGCTTTGAAATAGCGGGCTTTGTTTAGAAGAACGGCCAATTGGTAGTTTTCACTGCAATCGTTTTTGGGAATTTTTTGTTCACTTATTTTTATTAAACTATCAGCTTGATTCAGTTGTTTCTTCGCAATATAGAATTGGATGCTGAGGTTCCATTTTTGAAAAGTACAGGGAAAAGAAGTTTCCTTATCCAGATCGTTTACGGCGCGTTTAATGCCGATAGTATCGTTTAATGCGACAAGCGATTTCAGTTGATCGTTTGAAAGTATCGAGCAGTTGCAATTTTGGGATTGTACTTCCATCGTTCCCAAAAAGCACAATGCAAGGAATAGGCAAAAAAAGCGCATGTTTATAAATGTATTAAACGTTTAATTGAATCGGTACTTTTCCACCATTCATCATACTCAGCGCTACTAAAGTGCAATGCAATCCCTGTAAGATAAGCAAGGGTTGGCACATGGCAGCAAAATCTTCGTTTAGGTGCAATATCAGATCGTGCGTTTGTGTTTCCCAGTTTATTCTCGGTACATAGCCCACTAATTCTTCGTTTTCAGCTCCCATTACTTCAAAGCGAGTATTCCAGCCGCTTGTTTTTTGAAAGAGATAGGGTTTGCGTTGACCGGTTTGTTTGATTCTCATTGCATTGGTTCGATGAATTTTTATTGACCCCCGAACCTTTTTCGCTTCATCTCTAATTTCCCAATGTCCGTGTTCAATACATGCAATTTCCATTACAATGGAAGTTCTAATAGCGGCATTCGTAAGCGAATCATCGGTATAAACAATACGCCCCAGTTCTTTCATTGAGTTATCAACCAAAGTATACCATTTCGAATGGATCGCGATCAGGTGCATATTGAAATTAAAATTAATAGGAGCGGAATGAAATCCCAAAGCCGCTTCATAACTGACGGGTTTTAATTGATAACTGCAAGCTGGGATCTTTGCAGATCCGGCAGTCAGATATGAAACAAGTCTATTCGGTCATCAATATCACCACATTCAATACATCTACAATGATAGTTTTGAATAAAAACAGACATGAAAAATCTCATCCTTCCCTTATTGATGCTACTTGTTGTATTTCGTTTGCAAGCACAAGATTTTGTGTACGAAGGTCCCGCAAAGCCTGAAGTGCGTTCTTTTTGGACCAATGCCATGGGCATTCAAAGAACCGGTAAAATTGCAGAAACCCTCGCTGTTATGGAAGCCAAAATGGCCGAAGTAAAGAAGAAGGATCCGTCGTATAGTACCGATAAAATGCAGGCTGAAATCAACAAGTGGAAAGCGAAACTAGCTTCAACGCCTGCCGATAAGCCGGAAGACTTTAGCAATCTAAACCCAACTCAGAAAGCCATTAAAGCCGATAAGCTTTTACGCAAACTATTTGAAGAAACAAATATCAGCATTACGCAGCGGGAACTTCCAACAATTGAATTCGTTTTTAATAACTACAAAAAATACTTAACAGATTATCAAGCTCTGAATGGAAAGGCGGCAGATCGTGATATCAAACGTGCCAAAACTATAATTGGCAAACAAGTATACATGACCAATCAAGCCGTCAACAATTTGGAGTTAAATAAGCAAAAAGGAACCAATGCTGAAAGTGCTGAAGTATATTACTATGATGCAAAATACCATCAATTGTACTGGGAAGCCGCTGTAGCAGTATTTCCTGAGGAAGCGGCTTTTGCCGATCAACTTAAAGTAATCTCTGAAGTGGTAGCAAAGAATGGATCTATAAAAGATATGAAAGCCGGAGCGGAAAAGAACAATGCCGAAAAAATAAAGACTAGACGACTTCCGGCTCCGGTAATGAAGGATGCTGTTCTGGAAAAGTTTGTTATAGACCAGTTCAATGCAAAATACGGTGCCGAATACAAGGGACAGGCTTTGAAGGTGGTACTAACACAAGCCGACTGGACGATCAATAAAAACACGGCAACAGGGGCCATTCTTTCCAGACATAAAACGGCAAAATTGGCCTACAAGGGCAATGATGGTAAATGCTATTTACTACCTCAGTATCTTTTGATAGAGCAACCTTATTCCGGCGGTAACAGTTATGGCGCATCTAGGCTGGTATACACCGGTAACAGCGGCGATGAAATGCTTTGCGAAAACGTTCGCTGATTATTCGGTAGTATCCTTTATAGAGGAGGGCTAATACCCTCTTCTATTTTATTTCAAGTTCAGGATGGTGCTTTTTGTAATAGCGTTTGATGAAGAATGTAGCTAAGGGTGGCGCGATGGGCAGAATAAAGTAAGACAGCCAACTGTTGAGCATCCCTACAAATACCAACAATACAAATATTCCCGGTATTATTAGTGCCCTCGTTTTATTGTAATTCGCCATTGGTTTACTAAGTGAATTTGAAATATGGTTCTTTTTGTTTGCTACAATTGACCAAAGTCGAAAGCTAAAAACTCCTGTGATCACAATGTTTGTTGTATAAAAAATCATTGGAGTACTGATTCCATCAATATAATACTCGCTTAGAAAGGCAGAAGAGAAGGGCATTACAGCGATGGGCATTAGGAAGAGCAAGTTTGCCCACAATAGTTTTGAATGAAAGTGATCAACATAGTAGAAGAGTCGGTGATGCGAAAACCAATACATTCCTACTACAATAAAACTTACAATAAATCCAATGAATTTTGGGATAAGTTCGTCTAATCCCTTGCGAAGCGCTTCCTCAGTCACTTCTGAATGTGAAATAACAGGAACTTTTACTTCTATAATTAATAAGGTGAGGCAATGGCAAATATGGCATCGCTAAAGAATGCCAATCGTTCTATTTGAAAGCCTTCTTTGTGTTGTTTATCGTTCATAGAAAAACTGATTCTAGTGCTAGTATTGGTTTTAGTATTCGCAATTTAAGGCTAGGATTTCAAAATAAAGAGATCTTACAACAATCATCTATAAAATGATGTTACTGTTGATTCAAAGTGGCTCCTATTGCCCTTTGCGATTCCTTCGCGCTCTCTGCGCAATCCTATGTTTGCGGTGAATATTTTTTTGACCACGGATTCGCACAAATTAAAACAGATTTACACAAATTAGGGGCTGAGTATTCTGTCATACACTACGAATAACGAACTCTAATCTGTGGTATCTATATTTAGAATCTGAGTTATCTGTGGTTTCAAAAACCCTTCGCGACATCTCTGCGCTGCGGTGAGCACCCCAAGCAGCGAAGCTGCGTAAAACTCAAAACTTATAACTACTCTCACAAACTCTCCCGCTCCCTCACATGAAAGGGCACTTCCGCCGAATGGTTCTCTTCTGCCAACACCATCGCCGCTGCCATTTCTCCCATAGCCTTAAAATCGGTTGAAATGGTTGTAATGCCATTCAGTATAAATTCTTTCCAGGGCGTTTCGTTGTAAGAAATAATGCCTACATCTTTTCCAACTATCATGGAAGTTTGTTTAATTTTCCCAAGAAGCACCACCAAGTCGTCTTCCATTAAATTAATGTACACCGCGCCTTTTTCTATTTCTTCTTCTTCAATTACTGAAATAGTTTTGTAATTGAAAGCAAAGTCGGTACAGAAGCGCTGAAAGCCTTGCAATATTTCATTCGGAAAATAAGTGTATGAAGGAAAGATGATCTTAAGTGTTTGGTATTTGCTCAATCGATCTAGCAATTGATGCAAGGCTTTGTAGATATCTCCGGCGAAATTCTCATAGATCGCACTGTGTTCTTGTTTTACGCCCGGAACCTGTTTGTCGAGTATGATGAGTTTCCCTGATTTTAGTTGATCCAATAATGAGGCAACCTCTTCTCCACCCTCTAGGAAATGTGGGATGATCACATAATGCGTATAGCCTTCTTTTTTTTGTTCTATAAGTTTTTTGAATAAGGTAAAATCGTTGTTATAGATGTAAAAGTCGATCACTACATTTTCTCCCAACATAGCCGCAAATGCATCATAGATCAATTTTTTATGTGCGCTTAGTTTATTGAAAAGCAGCAGAATTTTTATGCGTTGCTGGTAATCAGTTTTCGTGATATAGTAACCCTTTCCCGGCACGGATCCAATAATGCCCAGTTGTTTCAGATGTCGGTAAGCTTTCTCTGCTGTATCTCTTGATACATCAAGTTCATAACTCAAGTCGTTGATTGAAGGTAGTAAGTAATCTTTCGTTAGTGTTCTATTTGAGATCGCTTCAATGATGGCATTGCTTAATTGCAAATATTTGGGTGTGATCGATTGGTCATCGATTCGGATGTATTGGTAGATGTTGAAATCAGACATGGGGTAAAGATAGTTTGTAAGGGGAGAAAGTAGTAAGTTTTGAGTGACTTTGATGATTAATAGATTCACCGCAGCGGCGCAGCGGTCGCGGCGTTTTCGCAGCGCTGGCAGTCTCTCTGTATTTTCTAGATCAGGATTTGCAGGATTGTTGCTTCAAATTCTGTCCCTCCTGTTCTTCCACCTCTCTTTTCTCTGTATTTCCTCTATCCTCGTCTCCTCTTTTCCTCGCTCCTGTATTACCCCCTGTTCTTCCCCTTGTTCTTTCTCCATACCCCCGGCTATTCAATTCTTAATTCTTAACTCTTAATTCTTAATTACTCCCCCATGACACCCCATGACAGCCCATCCCCCTTTTCTCCCTATATTTATATTCAACAAACGATTAACGATGCAAGCCATTCTAGGAGTTCTTTTTCATTTCATCGGCGGATTCGCTTCAGGTAGCTTTTACATGCCCTATAAAAAAGTAAAAGGGTGGAACTGGGAATCGTATTGGATAGTAGGCGGCTTGTTTTCTTGGTTGATTGTTCCTCCACTCGCAGCCTATCTTACCATTCCCAACTTTGTTGAAATTATCAAAGGAACCGACGCCACTGTTATTGGGTATACCTATTTGTTTGGACTGCTTTGGGGTATCGGCGGACTCACCTACGGACTTGGTGTGCGCTATCTCGGCGTTTCCCTTGGAAGCAGTATCATCCTCGGACTCTGCATGGTCTTTGGCTCTTTAATTCCCTCAATCTATTACAATTTCGTTCCAACAGAAGGGAAAGACAGCTTCTCTTTGCTTATCAATACAGGCTGGGGTAAAACTGTTTTATTCGGACTCTTAATTGGTATTCTTGGTATCATCATTTCAGGTAAAGCGGGTATGATGAAGGAGAAAGAACTCGGTTCCAAAGATGCCAGCAACTCCGAATACAAATTTGGTTTGGGAATTCTGGTTTCAGTAGTATCGGGGGTATTGAGCGCTTGTTTCAATTTTGGGTTGGAAGCTGGTAAGCCCATGGCCAATGTGGCGAATGAATTGTGGATGAACGCTCATCCAAATGAGGGGAATTTCTTGTACCAAAACAATGTGGTGTATGTAGTAGTACTATGGGGCGGCTTGACTACCAATTTTATCTGGTGCATGATCTTGAACGCCCGAAATAAAAGCTTTGGAGATTACACCAAGTCGTCTACTCCTTTGTTGAAGAACTATATTTTCTCAGCCTTGGCGGGCACTACTTGGTTTCTTCAGTTCTTTTTCTATGGAATGGGAGAAAGTAAACTCGGCAATGGAGCCAGTTCGTGGATACTCCACATGTCGTTCATTATCTTGATCGCGAATTTGTGGGGATTGGTTTTGAAAGAATGGAAAGGCGTGAGCAAAAAAACAACACAAACCATTATACTGGGAATTGCTGTCATCATTGCATCTGTATTGATCGTTGGATACGGCAATTCATTGAAGTAAGGTAAAATAGCATTTATGAGTTTAGAAAAAACATTCAAGCACGTTTCCTATTTGTGGAACGAAGAAGAAGCGGCAAAGCTGGCCGGCGACGAAGTGGGTTTATTGGTATATCGCTCCAACTTATTAGGCGCCGATCTTCGTTTAACCAATTACGGTGGAGGCAATACATCCTGCAAAGCCACGGCTATTGATCCACTTACAGGAAATAAAGTGGAAGTGATGTGGGTGAAAGGAAGCGGAGGCGATTTGGGAACCATGAAGCGTTCAGGATTGGCGGCATTGTACGTTGATCGACTTCGTTCTTTAAACGGTCGTTACCGTGGCATCGAATTTGAAGATGAAATGGTGGCCCTGTTCAATCATTGCATCTACGATTTGGATTCCAAAGCGCCTTCTATCGATACTCCTTTACACGGATTTCTTCCTTTTAAGCACATCGATCACTTACATCCCGATGCAGCCATTGCAATTGCTGCTGCGAAGGATGGAGAAAAAATCACCAAGGAACTTTTTAAGGGAAAAATCGGCTGGGTGCCTTGGCAACGTCCGGGTTTCGATTTAGGATTGCAATTGAAAAAATGCTTGGATGAAAATCCGGGTATTCGTGGTATCATGCTCGGTTCTCACGGTTTGTTTACCTGGGGCGATACAGCCTATGAAAGCTATATCAATACCTTAGAAGTAATTGAAGCTTGTGCTGAATTCATTGAATCAAAGCAAAAGGGTCAAACAGCTTTCGGGGGTGCTAAAATACAATCGGCTCCGGCTGAAGAAAGAAAAGCAATGGCTGCTTCGCTAGCGCCCATCCTTCGTGGGTTCTGTTCTTCTTATACTTCAATGTTGGGCCATTTCACCGACGATGAACGTGTTCTCAATTTTATCAATTCAAATGACCTGGATCGATTGGCCCCTATGGGCACTAGCTGCCCCGATCATTTCTTGAGAACTAAAATTTCTCCCCTAGTACTCAATCTTTCTACTAATGAAGATTTAAGCGATACTGAAGCCGTAAAACAAAAAATTGCACCGCTGTTTGAAGACTATCGGAAGATGTATGCCGACTATTACAATGCATGCAAGCATCACAACAGTCCTGCCATGCGTGATCCCAATCCGGTTATTATCTTATATCCGGGCATTGGGATGTTCAGTTTCGCCAAAGACAAACAAACAGCACGTGTAGCAGCTGAGTTTTATATCAATGCTATTAATGTAATGCGAGGTGCAGAAGCCATTTCTTCTTACACATCTTTACCTCGTCAGGAAGCTTTTAATATTGAATATTGGTTATTAGAAGAAGCCAAATTGCAACGCATGCCAAAACCCAAACCTCTTACCGGTAAAGTTGCTCTAGTAACGGGTAGTGGTGGTGGCATTGGAAAAGCAATTGCCAAGAAATTTGCAGAAGAAGGTGCTTGTGTAGTGTTGAGTGATAACAATGCAGATCGATTGGAGGAAGCCAAACTCGAATTTCAGAAAGCCTTTGGGAAAGACGCTTCCATTGGCGTAGTTTTAGATGTTACAAAACTTGATACTATCAGTGCTGCTTATGCAGCTATCAATCTTGCTTTTGGTGGAATCGATATAGTAGTGAACAACGCAGGGCTATCGATCTCAAAAACAATTGAGGCGCATACTGAGGCCGATTGGGATTTGTTATACGATGTGTTGGTGAAAGGACAATTCTTAATTACACAGGCTGCCGTTACCATCATGAAGAAGCAAGGAAAAGGTGGCGATGTATTAAATATTGTAAGTAAGAATGCACTTGTGAGTGGTCCAAACAATGCCGGATACGGATCAGCGAAAGCAGCACAATTGCATCTGTCGCGATTGAACGCAGCTGAACTCGGTGCCGACAAAATTCGGGTGAACGTAGTGAACCCCGATGCAGTGATTGCAGGTAGCAATATTTGGGCCGGCGGTTGGGCAGAAGGTAGAGCGAAAGCTTATGGTGTTACTGTAGATGAATTGCCAGCCTATTATGCAAAAAGAACTCTGTTGAATGAAATTATTTATCCGGAAGATATTGCCAATGCCTGCTTTGCTTTTGTAGGAGGATTGTTGAGCAAGTCAACCGGTAATGCTATAAATGTAGATGGAGGAGTGGCTGCCGCCTTCCTTCGATAAACAACGATTGCTATGATACTAGATAAAAATCAGATCCACCATTTCAACGAGAAAGCCTTAGCAAGCCACCAAGCGAAATGGAATTATTATAAAAATGAAATTCCAAATGCGGAGGCCATTGTTCAAAAGCTCGCAAAATTCAATGTAGCTATTCCAAGCTGGGCATTGGGAACCGGTGGTACACGTTTTGGTCGCTTTTCCGGTAGCGGAGAGCCTGCTTCGTTAGAAGATAAGATGGAGGATGTAGGGTTATTGCATGCGCTAAACGGCGCAAGTGGCGCCATTTCGCTTCACATTCCCTGGGACATTCCAAGCGACTATGAAGCCATTCAACAAAAAGCTGCATCCTTAAACTTGAAATTTGATGCAGTAAACTCGAATACCTTTCAAGATCAACCCGGTCAACCACTGAGTTATAAGTTCGGTTCCTTGCAGCATGTAAATACAGCGGTTCGTCAACAAGCCATTGATCACAATATTGAAGTAATCAATCACGGGGTTAAACTTGGTTCAAAAGCCATTACGGTTTGGCTCAGTGATGGAAGTTGTTTTCCCGGCCAACTTAATTTTAGAAAAGCATTTCAAAATACTTTGGAGAGCTTGCAAGCTATTTATGCCGCCTTGCCTTCAGATTGGAAACTCTTTGTTGAATACAAGGCCTTTGAACCGAATTTTTATTCCATGACGGTGGGAGACTGGGGACAAAGTTTACTCTATGCGAATAAGCTGGGTCCGCAAGCATACACGCTGGTCGATTTAGGTCACCACCTCCCCAATGCCAATATTGAACAGATCGTCAGTTTATTATTGATGGAAGGGAAATTAGCTGGCTTTCATTTCAATGACTCTAAATACGGTGATGATGATTTAACAGTAGGAAGTATCAAACCCTATCAACTCTATTTAATTTTTAATGAATTGGTAGAAGGTATGGATGCCCGAGGAATGGATCATAACCATGATTTAGGATGGATGATTGATGCCAGTCACAACGTAAAAGATCCTTTGGAAGATTTACTGCAAAGTGTAGAAGCCATCATGCTAGCATATGCACATGCATTGCTGACAGACAGAGCTGCATTAAATACCGCACAGGATAACAACGATGTAGTAGCTGCACAAGAAATCTTACAAAACACCTTTCGAACAGACGTACGGACTTTGGTTGCTGAAGCACGCTTGCGGAACGGCGCAGCTTTGCAGCCTTTGCAGTTCTATAGAAAGCAACAAGTTCGTCAACAATTGATAAAGGATCGTGGAAATTCCAAAGCCAGCGGATTGTAAGTATGGAAGCAGTGCTCGTTTTTGATATCGGCAAAACCAACAAGAAATGGCTCTTGTTCAACCAACATTACCAGGTGATTGCCGAACATTCCATTCGTATTCCCGAATTGCTCGATGAAGATGGATTTCCTTGCGACGATGTACAAGCAATCACGAATTGGATTCGATCCGAAACCAAGCGATTGAAAGCTTCCTCAGAATATTCCATTAAGGCTATTAATTTCTCGGGGTATGGAGCAAGTTTTGTGTACTTAGATCAAGAAGGGAAACAAATTGGTCCGCTTTACAATTACCTAAAGCCACTAAACCCCTCCATCCATCAAACCTTTTTCCGGAAATATGGTGATGAGGTTACTATAGCACAAGAAACGGCTTCTCCCATTTTGGATCTCTTGAATTCAGGATTGCAATTGGTGCGATTGAAGAATGAGCATCCTGATTTCTTTCACGACATTCACACAGCTTTGCATTTGCCCCAGTATTTAAGTTATGTGTTAACCGGTTTACCCGTTAGCGAACTAACTTCTATTGGATGCCATACCTTGTTGTGGAATTTTGAAAAGCGTTCCTACCACGATTGGGTTTCGCAAGAAGAATTAGACGACCTTTTTCCCCCAATTGTTCCTTCTAATAATTTTTTTGAAAGAGAAGAAATGAAAATAGGAGTGGGCTTGCACGATAGTTCTGCCGCATTGATTCCCTACTTGTTCTCTTTTCAAACGCCTTTTGTTTTAATTTCTACAGGTACTTGGAGTATTTCCTTGAACCCTTTTAACAGAACGGTATTGAAAAAAGAAGAATTGAAACAAGACGTACTAGCGTATCTTTCTTTTGATGGGAATGCCGTGAAAGCAGCGCGCCTGTTCTTAGGTGCCGCACACGAAGAACAGCTATCCCACATTAATACTCATTTCAAGCGCGGAGCAAATGATTATCAGTCAATAAATTTCTATGCCAACTATCTAAATAATTTAAAAAGCTGTTTTGGTGAAGACTCTAAAGAACTGCTAGAAGCCTCTTCCGGTCTACATTTGATCGATTGGCGTGCCTGTAATTCGTTTGAAGAAGCTTACCATCAGCTACTCTTCAATTTAGTAGAACTTCAGAAAAAAAGTACAGATTTAGTACTGCATAACAGCCCGGTAGACTGTATTTTTGTTGACGGCGGTTTCAGTCATAATCAGCTCTTCATGCAATTTCTAAAACGGCAGTATCCTGAAAAAAGCGTTTATGCTGCAACGGTAGCTCAGGCATCGGCTTTAGGGGCAGCTTTGGTATTGCACCAGCACTGGAATCAGGAGGCTATTCCTGAGCATTTGATTGAAACAAAGCCGATTTCAATTTAAACTACAACTATGTCACAAAAGTGGGACTATAACAGCAACTATCCGGCCATCGATGATCTTCGCAATAAAGCAAAAAGAAACATTCCCCGTTTTGCATTTGAGTACCTCGATGGGGGCTGTAATGAAGATGTGAATTTGCACAAAAATATTGCTGAATTGAGAGAGGTTGAACTCGCGCCATACTATTTAAATAATTACGAAGGAGTTAATTTAAAAACAGAGCTTTTCGGGCATGTATACGATGCCCCATTTGGAGTGGCTCCGGTGGGTTTGCAAGGATTGATTTGGCCCAATAGTCCCGAAATTTTAGCAAAAGCTGCTTATGCACATAATATCCCATTTATCCTTAGTACGGTTACTACTTCAAGTATTGAACGAATAGCTGAAATAACAGAAGGAAAAGCCTGGTATCAATTATATCACCCTGCCGAGAATGATTTGAGAGATGATATCATCAAACGCTTGCAAGCTTGTAACTATCCGGTATTGGTATTGCTTTGCGATGTTCCATCTTTTGGATTCCGTCCGCGTGATATCCGTAATGGATTGGCCATGCCTCCCAAAATGACACTTAAGAACATTCTTCAGATAATGGGAAAACCCAATTGGGCAATCAAAACATTGATTCATGGAACTCCCAATTTTGCTACACTAAAGCCCTATATGCCGAAAGGATTAAACATGTCGCAATTGGGACAATTCATGAACAAAACATTTTCCGGTCGATTGAATGCTGAGAAGATTGCACCCATAAGAGATATGTGGAAAGGAAAGATTGTGTTGAAAGGAGTGGCAACTGAACAAGATACGGAGATGGCGATCAAATTGGGATTAGACGGTATTATTGTATCGAATCATGGTGGACGTCAAGTAGATGCCGGTCAATCGGCCATTAAGAGTATGGAGCCTATTGTAAACAATTATAAGAACAAGATCAAGATCATGATGGACAGCGGGGTTCGCTCGGGTCCGGATATTGCCCGCACATTGGCCTCCGGTGCTGAATTTACTTTTTTAGGAAGAACCTTTATGTACGGTGTTGCTGCTTTAGGCAATGAAGGCGGCAATCACGCCATTGGTATGTTGAAAACACAATTGAAGCAAGTGATGGAACAAGTGTGTTGTAAGAGTACCGGTGAGTTGGGGAAGCACCTTATTAAGTAGTGAGTTTTAAGTTGTTTAGTTTTTGAGTTAGGCAGCTTCGATGTTTAATACAGTCACCGCAAAGAGCGCCAAGCCCGCGAAGAATTCGCAAAGTGCATTGCTACTTTTTTTTCTTCAGTGTGCGCAACTAAAAAACAAATTCCGACAGCCACCACCTAGAGCCTAACGCCTAACACCTAGAGCCTAAAGACCAAGGCCTAAAGCCCAAGGCCTAACGCCTAACGCCTAAAGCCTAACGCCTAAAGCCTAACGCCTAACGCCTTAAAAAAGAAATTCCGCTTGAAGAATCAAGCGGACTTGTACCTAATCAATCAACTCTAAAAACCCCTAGAGCCTAAACTGAAGTTGGTGGCCAAGCTCTCCTTTTAAAACGGCTGGAGGGACGATCATTTGGAGAACCGGCCATTTATTTATTGATAATATAGTATAGCAGCTTTTGGAACTGTTGATGATGCCAAAAAGCCTCTCATATTTCGATACAATTGTTTGAAGTAGTTTTTTTTCTTATTGATGCATACAACACAGTGTTCATTCTCTTCAATACTTCTCATTATATGATGCTGTGTTTCTTCTTCTGAGGCAATCGTAAACAATTCAACATTTCTACGATTAAAATCTTCCATCAAACTTTTGATATTCAAAAAATCAATGAATTGTTGATCTACTTTTGTGTCTGGAATGAATATTTGGATATGAGAATGTTTGAACTGAATACTGTTATCTGTAAGAATTGATGCAATTTTAAACGGATGATCATAAGGAAAGAGCAGCGAGCTATCTCTAAGTTGATGTTTATGGCCGATATATAGTAATGGAACTTGTAATGCTACAATTAGTTTGAGTAATTTACCTTGCCCTACTATTTTATTTATAAAGAAAGACTGCGATTCAAAAAACACGACATTTGAAATCTTTAGTTCATTTACTAGAAAGTTAATATACTTATGTTCGTACACATTCGAAACCAATTTTACTTGAATACTTCCGCCATTTTCAGAAAATTGATGGAGGCAGTCGAAAATGGAATGTATTGTGTTTTCGCGAACCGATTTTACGAGCACAAAGAGGTTGGAGTTGAAAGAAAAGAGTTTCTTACAATAATTCCCCATTTTAATGAAATCATCGGGATTGGAGAGAATGATGAGATGGTTGTTCTTGTCGCTAACCATAGCAGCAAGGTACAAACATAAGCCAGCGACAAGAATTAAAATACTATTAAAAACTATGCTTTGTCGTATATGTCTTTATTCGTAGATAGTATTTCTCTGTATTTAGAAAATAGTTTTGCTTTAGAGATGTAGCCAATACAGGTTCTTTCACCATCAATTACAGGAAGATACCATGTTTCAATTCTATCGAAGTAGTCGATAACAAGTAATCCATCTGCAGTGTCAATAGATATCGGAGATATTCTATTCATGAATGTGGAAATAGGTCGATTTATATAATTTCCGGGGTCTAATATTGCTTCTTTTAAATTTATTAATTCTATAATACCTCGGTATTCATTGTTCTTATTCAGTACAATTATCAATGAAGTCTCCGTTGATCTTACCAGTTCTAGAAGGTCTTTAAAATTTTGATTTTCTTGAATTGAGACGAACTCGGGCTGTATCAATTGCCGTACGTTGATTTGAGCCAATAGATTTTTCTCTTTTTCATGCGTGAAAACATCTCCTACTTTTGCTAGGCTTTTAATATCCATTGAAAATGGTTCATAAGTTTTCACAATAAAGAAGGAAATTCCCGAAACAATCATCAAAGGGATAAATAACTCATAACCATTGGTAATTTCAGCTATTAAGAAAATGGCAGTCAAAGGACAATACATCACTCCTGAAAGAACACCTGCCATTGCTACTAAACTAAAATTTCCGACTGGTAGTTTAAACCAATTAGAACTGTTGATCAAATTGGAAGAGGCAAATCCAAGAAAGGCTCCGGTAAACAGCGATGGTGCGAAATTACCACCGTTCCCACCGCTGCCAATTGTAATGCCGGCTGCTATTGGTTTTAATAAAACGATTAAAAGTGAGAAGATAATAATTGACCACTCACCTGGTAAATATGAAAAGAGGTGTGTACGATCTATGATCGTATCAAAACTACTTGTTGCGATTTTTGAAATTGAACCGTATCCTTCGCCAAATAAAGGGGGAAATACATAGTATATGGAGATTAATAGTAACCCTCCGATTATCGCTTTAGTGATCCATGAAATTTTCTTGCCATTAATCCAATGCTCGGTTGTTTTAAAGATACGTGCATAGTATAGTGAAACTATTCCACAGCCAACTCCTAAAGCAACATAAAAGAGTGTGTTTCGGTAATCAAAATTTTGCTTTAAAACAAAATTAAACAAGGAGGCTTCGTGAAGGAAGATTTTTGAAACCAATACTCCCGCTACACTTGAAATAATTAAAGGGATGAAATGTGTTACAATTGTATCTGTTAATAAAACTTCAACCGCAAAAATTAGACCCGCAATTGGCGCATTGAACACAGCCGCTATTCCTGCAGCTGCACCGCAAGCAATCAAAAGTGTTTTCGTTTCATAGTTGCTTCTACTTGCTTGTCCAATATTTGCACCAATGGCAGAACCTGTTGCAACAATAGGAGCTTCAAGACCCGCGCTTCCTCCCAATCCCACTGTTACACTACTTGTTAGTAAATGAATGAAGCTGTGTTTTTTATCGATGGTACTCGACCCTTTTGCAATCGCTTTCAAAACCATTGCGATCCCTTTCTCCAAACTCGATTTAAAAAAGTATCGAATCAAGATCGCTGAAATTAGAATGCCAATTATAGGCGAAATGGATAACCAATTAAGATTGGCATCTTTTTGCTTAAATAAGTATTGAAGATTGTGAACGGCAATTTTAAGTAGAACTGCTGCCATTCCGGAGACTAAACCTACAATCAACGACAGTAATATTACATACTGTGGTTTTGTAAGTCTGCTTTTTATTATTAAAAGAAGTCTTCTTATCAAATTACTACCTTTCAAAGTGCAAAGGTACGTTCATTATTTGAAAGCGTGTTTGATCATTTCGAAATTTGCTTCTTTAACTACCATATCAGCATATTGATCTAAACTTTCATGTGTTGAACAAAAAGAAATACCGAGTCCGGCTTTCTTAACGAGGCAAACATCATTTTCTCCATCGCCTACCATCACAGTATTTTTGTTTGATATTTGATACTGCTCCTTTAAATAAGCGAGTATATTGGACTTACAATATTCATGATTGCAATGTTTCGATGAAGTTTGTACGAAATAAGATGGAATTCTTACTTCGCCTGTGCAAACGCCGCCTTTAAACTCAAGGTCGTTCGAGAAGCTCAGTTCCAGTCCATATTTTTTTATAAGTAAATGTGTAAGAAAGCTATAGCTATCACTTACAATCCCTATTAAAAAGCCTTTTTGCTTTAAGTCTGCGATCAGTGATTCAAAATTTGGCGTAATTTCTATTAATTCAAAGATAGCAGTGAGTTCCGAAATATGAATGCCTTTCAGAAGTTTCGCAATTTGTTTGGTACGAGCGATGGGTTTATTTGTGTTCTTTACAACTGTTATCAATTGTTCTTCTAGTCCTAACTTTTTAGCAGCGGTTTTAATAAAACTTCCCCTCAGTATCGTATTGTCCATATCAAACAACGCTATTTTCTTGGTAGACGCGCTATCTAAATGAAGCAGTTTTCCCATTTGTCCACCGAGTTCAGTGATACTTTCGTAGGTGTGAAGGGTTTGGTCTTTTACTTTTTGAATAATTGTTTTTGCAACTTCCTTGCTCATTTTGGCTAATGCTTCCAAGGGATGCATTCTGTTTTCAATGTTTCCAATATTCACTTCACAAATGCGCGCATTCAAATGAAACATATCGATCAATATTCCAATGTCTACGCCATATCCATTTTCGAAATTGCATTTCTCGAAGTATTCCTTTCGTCCGGCAATCATTCCACTCAATGGTTGTTGGAACTGAGGAAATCCCGGATATAGAATGGATAATAAAGGTTTCGCTACCAATTCGGTAACGCGACCGGCCTGACGTTGAAAATATGATTTCACAAAATCAAAACGACCTTCAAGAATGGGCTCACACAATTTCTTGATTGTGTCTTCCGAGTAGGTTTCAATATCGGCATCCAAATACACCAACACATTATTGGAAGCGAATTCCATTCCTTCTTGCATTGATATTCCTTTGCCTCTTTGTTTGCTGGTAATAACACGAGCACCACAGGATCTTGCTATCGCTGCAGTAGCATCAGTTGAACAATCATCAATTACCAAGACTTCGGTTACATTCGGAGATTGTAACGCAAGATTGATAACAGAGGCAATTGTTTTTTCCTCGTTCAATGCAGGTATGATTACTGTAATGTTTTGAGTCATCATACCAAAGTTGACAAATACTATTCCAAAAAATAATTAAAAGGACATTAAAGAATAGCTATGCATTCGTTCTTAATGCTTTAGGAAGAGAAATGTGGAAAACACTTCCGGAATTGGGTTCCGAAGTGACGAGGATTTTTCCATTGTGAAATTTAATAATGTTTCTTGCAATTGAAAGACCTAAGCCAAATCCTTTCTTTTGCGCAGCTGTGGGTCCTTGATAAAAAGGTTCGAATATATTCTTGATGGTTTCTTTGCTCATCCCAATACCTTTATCAGCGATATCAATTTGTATATCGTTCTTTGTGAAGCCGATGGTTACAGTTGCACTTTTATTGGGATCAAATTTGCAGGCATTGAGTACCACATTCTTGATGGCACTTTCTAGAAGATCTCTGTTTCCGAACAATTCCAAATCTTCTTCTTCCTCAGGGATATCCAGATAGTCTAAGTGTACTTGGTTTTCATTGATCGATTGTACTTCATTTACTACACGCATCAATACTTCATCAATTCTTAAGGTAGCGATTTCAATTTTTATTTTTGACTCACTAGAGCGGGCCATTTCTAAAAGGCCTGTGGTGAGTTTGTTCAGGTGTTTTACATCTTCGAAAACAGATTTTAATACCTGTTGATAATCTTCTGTTGCACGCTGTTTCTGCAAGGTTACTTCCAACTGATTCGAAATAGAAGTTAGTGGTGTGCACAGTTCATGTGAAGCATTGGAAATAAACTGATTTTGAATTTGAAAACTCTGCTCCAATCGATCCATGAGATCGTTGAATGTTAATGCGAGTTCGGAAAGTTCATCCTTCGATTTGTTGTCGAGTGATATCCGGTTCTTCAGATTGAATCTTTGAATAGAATTCATTTCTGTGATGAATGTTCGAATGGGCCTCGTTAAAAAAGAAGCCACGAACCTGCTGAGTAAAAGAGTGATGGCAATTATCAATAGACCACCTATGGTTAAGGCGTTTTTGATATCCGTTAATCGCTCCACACCCAAAGGGTCAATTGCTGAAACAATGACCGTATGTTTGGTGCCTTCGTATTGAAAATGCTCTAGTATAAAGCGCCTTTCTCCTTCATCTGCATTTGCTTCGTCAATATCAGTTCCTCTTTCATACAGACTGCGTTCAGCTTGAAAGAGGTTCCTGCTGCTATCACTGAAATGGTAGATCAGTTGCGCATTGGAATTGAAAATGGAAATGGTTTTGTCGGGTAGATTAACAATGGTAGACCGATCAATTCGTTTTAGAATTTCTGGATTGGTTCGAAAGAACTCTTGGAATATTTGTATGGTAGTATTGGCTTTGTTGCGAAGCCTACGCTGAAACTGCCGATGTACATCGGTATCGGTTTGAGCATAAATGAACAGGCAAAATACTAGTGTAAGTACACTAACACTTCCGGTAAAGATGAGCGCTATCTTGTTTTTTAATTTCATTCGTCTCGATCTTTCGCAATATAGCCCATTCCTACCTGAGTGTGAATGATCTTTGATTCAAACCCTTTGTCGATTTTATTACGTAAGAAATTGACATAAACATCGATAACATTGGTTTCTCTATCAAAGTCAATTCCCCATACTTGCTTGGCAATATCTCTTCTACTTAACACCGTATTCTTATTGTGTACAAAATAGAGTAGGAGCGAATATTCTTTACTGGTGAGCGGAATAACGGCACCATTTCGTACCACTTGTTTTGTATTGAGATCAATTTCTAAATCGCGGATCGATAGTTTATTTTCAACGACGGGATCAACGATCGTAGACCTTTTCAATAAGGCCTTAATACGTAGCAGCAGCTCTTGAAACTCGAAAGGTTTTGTAATGTAATCGTCTGCACCCGTTTCGAACGAATCGGTTTTATCTGCAATATCATTGCGAGCCGTTAACATAATTACCGGCAAACTCTGATTGATGGATCTGATTTGTTGAAGTACTTGTACTCCATTGATATTGGGCAAATTGATGTCTAAAATGGCTAAATCAACTTTGTGATTTTCTCTATAGAAAGTTAGCGCTGATTCGCCATCACCATATTTTTCTACCCAATAGTTTTGCTCCTCGAGGCCTCGTTTAATACTGTCGGCTATTTTTATTTCATCTTCTACCAATAGAATCGTGGGTTTCATCTACGCGCTATTTTTTAGCAAAGGTAGTGAAACACCGAGCATTTCCAGAAAACAACAGTTTCGAGAACCTAATACAATGTGTTTGTAATCAAATAGATATAATTGGAAGGGATTAATTATTGATTAAAATTTGCCAAGGCTACTTTGAATTTCCCGTGTAAACGGCCATAGAAGATTGTTCCCTTTTCATCGGCACCTTCCAATGATCCTAAAAAATATCCTTTTACAAATCCCTCTTTCGGATTGTAGTCAGTAATCACAACAGCCCCACCGTCACAGGTTGGTCCCTTTTCTCCCGCCTCGTCTCTTCGTTTTTTCTCTTCCGGATCATCGGCGCAGCTGCAAGCTTTCATCATCATGGGAAATGTTATGGCGATTGTATTTTGCTTTACCAATTTTAATGGAAATCTACCCGTTGAGTTTCCGGTAAAGCTACAGGTGATCAGAAAGGGCCGTTTCATTCTAACTAAATTGCCTGCCATCATTGCCACTGAATCGCCCTGAATTGTTATGACAGTTGTGTTTTCTTCTTTGGAATAAACTGCTTTGCAGTTTGAAGTGAGCGCAGATAGATCGTACCCTTTTTTCTCCATAACTGCAGCCGCGTTTTTAGCCTGTAGTTTCCTAAGTGCCTCTTTCTGATGTGCATCTACAGACTCATTCAAAGTTTTCGCATCATGCTGAGTTGAGCCTGAAATCATCATATTAGCACCGCTATTTTGTTTAACTATGTATTTCTCTTGTTTTATGTTGAGAGCGGGGCAGTCGAAATAAAATACATTGTCATTGTCTGCTAAGTAAACTGTGGTGAACAATTGCACCTGTTGGTATTGTTTCAGCCTGGGAATAAGCGTTACTTGAATAAGAATCGCTTTTTCCTTGGGCATTGCAGAAGGTGCCACAATTTGAGCCACCTCATTTTCTTTTAGTACTATTTTTCCGCCACCACTAATAATCCTGAATTCTCCCACAGTCCAAGGCGCATCACTTGGGTCTTTATAACGATAGTTGAAAGTATAAGGTGCGTAGTCCTCTTTCGATGCTAACACCATAATAATCTTGACATTAAACGTTTCATTTAGTTCAACGATGGATTTGTCTGATTCCAAATAGAGTTGCGAAGCCTGCACATCCACACCATGTTTTTCATAGTCGTAAACAGGCTGTTGGTTTTGAGCTACCAATACTGATGTAATTGTTGTAAATAGTAGAAGAAGTAACTGTCGCATGGGTTTGTTATTTTAGTTCATCAGGCATTCTACGAATCCTGAATTTTCCGTTTTTAATGGTATAAGTAGGAAGCTCATCTGTTCCATTATTGTGGTCTTTTATAGTGGCAGTACCTGAGAAATACCCCTCAATAAAGCCCCCAACCGGAGCCCATTTTGTAATGGTGATTTCAACGGAGCTAGCAGTAAAGGAATGGTTATTGTCTGGATTGCCACGCCACATTATTTGATAATCATAGTCGCTATCGAAACTTGCCGTTACTGTTCCGGTGGTTCTAACAATAGGCAAACTCATCATGAACAATTGGTTGTGGTCTCGGTCATCTTCAATATAAAAGTCGGTATGCGCATGTTCCAATACTTTTCTGTTTTCGTGGTGATTGCGAATGAGCACACAATTTTTTCGATCGTGCACTGAGGAACTTATGGAAAATTCCTTTTGTTTTCCGCATTCATCTGTATAGGTGAACGAAAGTGTATTGTTTCCTTGCACAGGCGGAATTGGATTCTCTACGGTGAATTTTTTCAGTGGAGTTTCCTCTTCTATGTCTTTAAATTTTCCTGTGCCTATCAGTTGAGCAACACTTTTCCAATCAATTTTACTCATGATCGGATCTGCAATATCTGAATGCCCTGAAATGCTTACTACAATCCATTGCACTTCAGTTCCCGGATGAATCGGGTGACTGGCTTTCAGCGAATACGTTGTTTTGGGCTTTCCGAATACATCTTCACCTGCAATGGCTTCAGATTTTACTGACCAAGATGGCCCAAAAAAAAGATACGTTTGTTCCGCGGCTTTAGAATCGCGGTATGCATTTTGACAATACGCATTGTTTATTTTCACAAAACTACTTCCTACTTCTTTCATCGCAGGGAGTTCATTGATATAGATTTCAACTTCGCAATTGCTAATGCCGGTTAAATATTCTATGTTATTCTCCAACTGAGCCTTTTCAAATTTTTTTTCTAAACCCGCAGGTATTTTTGTGTACTGATAGGCAATTGTATATTGATGCGGAAAAGCATTTCGGGTACTAAAGTTCATATCCGACATAAACCCGGATGTTCCGCCTAAGTCGCTTACTCCCCAGCTGCGTTCCGAAGGCTCCAAGGCGCCTTGCAATTCTTTTGGCATGGCTGCCGAAAGCGTTTTTAAAATTCTTGCATCTTCTTCTTTTTCTTGAGTAGTGGTAGGGCGTTGAGAATAGGCCGAAGCAACTGTTAGCAACCCGAGGCCAATTGTAAGAAATAGCTTCATACGTGATTATTCAATGTTTAAAACAATTTGATGTATAGTGAGTTGACTTCCCTTGGTAACATCTTCCTCATTTTTTCCGGGCATTATTCCAAAGGTTGTTCGAATAGAATTTGCAAAGCAATGCTGCGGTGCAATAAAATTGACCCCACTCGGATTGAAGTTTAACTTGCATTCCATCCATATTTTCTGGGCAGGCTTTAGCCATCCATCTTTTGACGTTCCGTACAAAAATTGAGGAAAGCTCTGATTGATCTCTTCGTCAAAATCAGCATCAATTTTTACATATGCTTGATCGCTTCCTTTTGGTGTAAAACTGTATTGAAAACGAACTGTAACCTTCTTGCCCTTATTAATTTTGGCAGTAAGTTCGTCATAGCTAATGTTTACATTGTTGCTTCGATCGGTTTTTTTAAGATCAAAACAATGTTGTACTTCCAACAAAACTCCGCCATTAATCTTATCTGCGATTCTTACTTTGCCTTTGCAGTCTTGATCATTGTTGCAGTTCCAGTCTTCTGGACATCCCCATTCATTCCATCTTTTAAATTGCGAATTAGGATATTGTTGAGCGATTACAGTAGGAGTCCACAACAGCATTAAGAAAAGTAGAATTGTTTTCATGATGCTTAATTTTGTTTCACAAATTCAACTCTTCTGTTTTTCGCTTTGTCGTCGGCAGTAATATTTGGATTCAATGGCTTGGTTTCTCCATACCCTTTTGAGCTGAGCCTTCCTGCATTGATTCCCAGTTTAATGAGCAAATCACGAACAGCAGTTGCTCTTTTTTGTGATAAGTCTAGGTTGTATGCATCTTCACCGTCACTATCGGTATGCCCACCTACTTCAAATTTTAAATCGGGATTTTCATCCAATAGCTTTTTAATGGCGTTGATTGTTCCCATACTTTCCGGTTTAATGGATGCTTTATTGTAGTCAAATTGTATCCCATAAGCAATGATCTTAGTATCTGTGAATTTCTTTCCCAAACTGATCATATTGCCCCCTTGTGCATATCGAAAATTGCTACAAAGCATTGGTAAGCCTTCGCTGGCATCTCCGCCAAGAACTAATCCGGCCGTTGGAATCGTCATGTCTGAGATCACGGCAATTCTGAACTGGTCCATATAAACTTTCATCAATCCCTTCTGATAAGCGATAGCCAAATGATGCCATTTATTCAGGAAATTTTCTGCTAATTCGGAGGGCAAGGCAATTTCTCGGTTTTCGCCATTGTTATTAATAGAAATGTGGGATCGACTTGTATAGACTCCCGATTTTAGTTCTTTTCCACCGTTTTGGAAAGCGATGTATGGGCCGTTATTGCTATCGTAACGTTCGTCAAGATAAAAGTCGAATTCTATGGTGAAGGTGTCTGTTATGTAGGTCTTAACCTTTGCTTTTGGATCAATTTTAATATTTGGAGTGAGGGTAGTATAGAAGTTTAGAATATTCGCGTAGTTGCGGTCTTCTTTTTTATTGATGATTACTTGGCCTCCTGTTATTTTCCACTTTTGCGGAGGCTCTCCATCAATATCCGAACTGAAATCGTCTTCGAAAATAATGTTCTTGCCTGGTTGAAAATCATAATTGCTGTAGGCCTTATAGTTGTCGTTTTGTGCATTGCTGCTTCCAATAAAGGCTGCCGAAAAAAGGAGAAGTGCTATCTTTTTCATATCTTAATTTGTGTAAACAAAACTATTTCCGTCTCCCCGTTTCACATTTACCCCTAAAGGGGGAATTTTTGGTCTTATACTAGCTAGTACTTTTGAACTTTAAGCATTGAAATGAAAGCAGCGGCCTTCCTATTAACCCTTTTACTTGCCTGCAAATTGCATGGACAAACGGTTGATCAACAACGCGACAGTATGTTGACGCTCGCATCCAAGAAAACGGTGGATTCAGAAAAAGTGATCCTGTACAATCGTATTGGAGACCTTTATGCTTATAGCCAATTCGACGAAGCAAGCAAATACTACTTGCAAGCTTTTGAACTGAGTAAGAAGAGTGGTTTTACTAGAGGAATTATTCGATATTATTCCAGCCAAGGCGAGATCTATAATATGAAAGGAGAGTACTCCAAATGCCTCGAGCTGTTGTTTCAAGGCGTTGAATTGGCGAAAGAGAAGAAAGACAACCTGCGTCTCGGAATTATGTATGAGAATATAGGAAATACCTACGCGTTAATGCAAG
>DGDD01000157.1 GCA_002385265.1 Chitinophagaceae bacterium UBA3961 | reverse complement strand
TTTCGTTTCGTACAATAGACTACGTATAATATCCGAAAGGTTACGGATGTATTCGGATGCTTTTTCTGCGTCTGTTGTGAGTAAACTATCAATATTGTTAAGGGTATTGAATAGGAAATGAGGATCGATTTGACTTTTAATGAGTTCTAATTCCGTTTGCAATTGCTTTTTTTCAATTTCTTCGCGTTGCTTTCGTTCACTAACCCAACTAATGAATCCTCTGATGATCAATGCAATGACTCCGTTTACGAGTGCATTGAACGACATGATTCCAATGATCACCGGTTGAAAAAAGACAGATTTTGCAGAGAAGTTTGGATTCAATAGCGAGGGTATTTGTAAGAAGCCGGCACCTATAAAAGCTGCAATAACGGATGCTATAATGGCAAATACAATCACTAAAAGGTATTTTTTGGTTGCTAGAAATTGGGGGAATATCCAACTGTAAAATCCATAGAAGCTAAAGATGGCAGGAATGACGGCGAATCCTATCATCAAGGTAAAAAGCATTTGGCGTTGCCCGGGTACGGGCTTGGATTGCAGTTGCATTCCTATTAGAAAGGCAATGAATACCAAGATCAGCAGGCAATACATAATCCAGTAGCCAATGTGTATGAGCACTTTTACCGTTCTCGACATATTATCCTTTTTCTTTTTGGGTAAGATACAGAAGGTAAGCCAATACAATGAAAACAATGGTATAGATGGCTGCCGAACTGTAAATTTTAGTTGGATCGATACCCGTTATGTTCTTTCTACTCATGAATTGAAGTGTAGAATGACCGTAAGGTAGTAAGTAATTGTGTTTCCAGGATATTCCAATGAGAGAAGCAACCCAAAGTCCAATACCCCCTGCTAATGGTATCAGAAAGTTTTTGAATCGTAAACTGATCAGAAACTGAAATGCTAAGATAGGCATACAGGCACTGAAATAATCCCAGTTGTCTTTCCAAACAGTTGCAGCCGGTACAAATCCTTTAGGCATCTTAATTCCGGAAATAACAAAAGTTGGAATAAGAGCAGATACATATATAAACAGGTTGAAAAGCAATAAAAATTGCAGGAACATGATAATTAAAACAGATAGTTTTGCAGTAAAGATGGAAGTGTAAGATTGAGGGCTAGTATGCAATTGTTTCCATGTATTGTTACGAAACTCAAGTTGCGTTACCAAACTAGTGGAGAGTATAACGCCTAGTGGACAGAGAAAGGTAGCCACCGGGTTCCACGCATTGCTCCAATACAGGTCCCAGAAATTGACTTTAAGATAAAGAGAACGGGCACTGTCGGGTCGGAATAAATTAGCTAATAACATTATGAAAGGAACAAAGGCACTGCCAATAACAACAAGCCAAGAGGAAAAGCTTCTTCTGGTTTTCATCCATTCAGCCGATAAACATGCGGTGTATGCCATATATGATTAATTGATAAGGTTCATGAAAATATTTTCTAAATTTTGATGTTGCTCCTCTATTCGATAGACATCAATGTTTTGGTCGACAAGTTTTTTCACCAATAAAGCCGTGGTAGCGTGCTCGGGAGTGGTAAACTGTAATTTGTTATCAATAATTGTTGCACTTAAACTGCATTGTTCTGCTATTCGTTTCGCTGCTACGGAATCTGATGTGATTAGGGATAGTGTGTTGCCGGAATGCCTTTTTGACTGCAGTTCTTGTAAGCTTCCTTGAAACTTCAAAGTTCCTTGATGAATGATTCCAACATGACTCACCATCTTTTCGATTTCAGTTAAAATGTGGCTGGAAATTAAAATGGTGGTCTTTTTTTCAGCATTCAACTTCATCAGCAATTCTCGAATTTCTATGATGCCGTTGGGGTCTAGGCCATTTGTTGGTTCGTCTAAAATCAGTAGTTCCGGATTATGGTAGAGGGCAATGGCCAGGCTCAATCGCTGCTTCATTCCGAGAGAAAACTTTCCGGCTGTTTTCTTACCGGTGTTCGCAAGTCCTGTGAGATCAAGAACCTCTTTAATTCGGTCTTTCTTTATTCCGAATAGTCGTGCGTGAATGGCTAAATTCTCTTGTGCAGGCAAATGACCGTAAAGTGAAGGGGTTTCTATCAACGAGCCGATTCGCGAGAGTATTTTGATTCGGTTAGACTGAACATCTTCTCCAAAAATGGAAATGGTTCCTTTTTGCAGCTTCAACAAACCCAGCAGCAATCGAATGGTGGTGGTTTTTCCGGCTCCGTTAGGACCGAGAAAACCATAGATTGCACCTTTCGGAACTGCCAGGTCTATTTGTTGAATCACTGCTTGATCATGGCTATAGTAGTGGGACAGGTTTTTTGTTTCAATGCAATTCATATGCTTATTTGAAACAAATCTATGTTTCAAACTACTGCTTGAAATCCTTGAATCGATGAATAGTTGCGAAAATCTGTGAAACCCTTGAATTGATCTGCAAAACAGAGTGCATCAGGCCTGTGGAACGGCTTTTCCGAGTTTGCGAGTATGTAAAATATTCAAAATACAAACGATGTGAAAGGGCAGAATGGAGAGAATGATTTTCCAATTCATTTCTAAAAAGCCAATGAGTAACACGAAGGATAGCAGCAGCGCAATACTTGCCATTCCAACATAGATGAACATTTTTTTCGGATATTTTTGAAGAAGCGTTACTACTAGTAAAAGTTGCCCTAGTAAGGGTAGTAATATAAAAGGATGCAGCGTGGCTTTTGGATCTGTGAAAAACTTATAAATAATTTCATACTCGCCTTGAGCTAAAAAAAGATGATTGTTTCCTTCCCATTCTAAGTAGCCTATTAATGACGTTAGGATCACCAATAAGTTCAACAGTTTTGTACGCGATACATTCATCTGGTTCTTAGTTTTAGCTCTTCGAGCGCTCAAAATATTCACGAGCGGCTTTTTCGCCGCTTTCCATCAAAGATAGCTTCTGTTTTTGACTTAAACGCTTGATCTTTGGTCCAATACCTACATTCGATACCGATATTGTTCGCTGCCAATCTTCAGGCGCCAATTGATTTCGATTCAAATTCTCCAAAACAATATTATAGAACGCTTGAACATAATCGCTCAACTTATTAATGAAAACAGGAGTAAGCTGCGGATTTAGTTTATCTTGTGCAATTTGTTCATCCGTATCAATACGAATTCCAATGGTTGAAGTATTAAAAACTCGTTCGTTGATTCCTTTGGAATTAAGTGTTTGTTGATCGAATATGAAAATGGGGAAGTTTCCTAAAATGCCTCCGTCTACCATGATATCTAAACCCGCACTGTTCTTAGGTTTTTCTATTATTGTGCCAACCGAATCAACAAAGCTTGCTTCGAAATAAAAGGGCACCGACATCGAAATGCGAACGGCATCTTTGATTTTCATAGTTGGATAGTTGGCTGCCGATAGTACCACCAATTTTTGTTGATTTAAACAAGTTGCGGTTACATATAGATTTTTGAATCCACGATCTTTGAGTTCTGAAAAGCGTATATCGGCATTGCCCGTTTTCTGTTCAATAATGGTTTCCAGCCATTTCGTAAACGCTTTTGAACGGTACCATCCATACCGTTTTTTAAACCGATGCATACCTCCGATGAAAAAGTATTGGCCGTCGTTGAATTTTTCAAATTTGGTATCGGCGATTATTTTAAAAATTTCCTCAGAAGTGTAGCCAAGCGATAACATCATGGCTGTGATAGCGCCTGCAGAAGTGCCTCCAACGTTTTCAATAGATGTAAGTATTTTTCGAGTTTCCAGTTCTTTGATCACACCCGAATAAGCGATCCCTCGAATTCCGGCACCTTCGAAAACAAGATTGCGATAAGGGCTATTGGCTTGAGAAATAGCCGAACCAAATGCAAACAATGCTCCACACACTAAATATATGCTTCTTAAACTCACGATGCAGTTTATTTAACTTGCAAATAGTTGATAAAGCGTTGCATTTCTTTCATCGTTCCCACAGTTATGCGCGTCCATTTGCCTTCTTCTTCATATAATCCAGTTCCTTCAATTTTATTGGTTTCAAGAATCTTGAAATAGTCTTTCTTAAAATTCTTAATCGAGAAGTAGACAAAGCTGGTAGTGGATGGGATGACGATCATTCCAAGTTTTTCGAGTTCTTTTATAGTGTAGGCTCTAGCTTCTGAAATCAATCGATAGCTGTCTTGAACGAACTTAAGATCGTTGAGTGATGCAAGGGCAGCGGCGGTAGAAGCCACGCTGGTGCTGCCGTTGGGCCAGGATTGAATTTCGCTCAACTGTTCAATTCTTTTCTTAGTGGCTACACCGAACCCTACTCTGGCACCCGCCAATCCATAGATTTTAGAGAAGGTACGCGCTACAATAATATTATCGTTTTTAGCAGCGAGATCTACCATCGATTTTTCAGTAGAGAAATCAATATAGGCTTCGTCTATTAATACAATAGCTGTTTTCGATGCTTCTAGAACAAATTGTTCCAGATCGTTTCTTTTGTGAACAGTGCCGGATGGATTGTTGGGATTGCATACATAGATCAGTCGAGTTTCCGGGGTGATGGCTTTTTGCATCGCCGGGAGATCCAGTTTTTTATCCACCGTTAATGGTACCGTCAGTTTTTTCAAACCCGCTGTTTCAGCAGTAATGCTCCAATAAGGATAGCTGGGAAAGCCAACGATGAAATTTCCCTTTTCTGAGGCGGCCAATTTGCAAACAAGGTCTAATATTTCAGTTGATCCGGCTCCTAATAACACATTCTCAGTCGCTACTGCTGTTTTTTTGGCAATGGCTGCAATCAGGGCCGGCCCTAGCGTCCAGCTATACCTATTGCTGGCGTTAGAATATTTTGCAAATGCTTGTCGCGCAAGTGGTGAAGGTCCATATGGATTTTCATTTGAACTCAGTCGCAGCCCTGGAATGGGGTCTGCCTGAAAATCGCCAAACAATTCCTGGTCAGATGCAAAGGTTTCTTGAGTTGAGAATCCAATACCTGCTATGCCTAGTCCAATTTGTTTGAGGAGGGCTCTTCTGTTTGTTGCCATGGGAGTTGAGGTAGGTGTGGTATGAAGATAAGGAATAAAAGAACAGGAGACGAGGAAACGAGGAGCGAGGAGAAGAGGAAATACAGAGAAGGAGGAGGGGGAGGAACAGGGGGAGGACAGGAGGCGAGGAGACGAGGAGCGAGGAGAAGAGGAAATACAGAGAAGGAAGAGGGGGAGGAACAGAGGGAGGGCAGGAGGCGAGGAAACGAGGATAAGAGGAAATGAAGAGAAGGTACTATGTAAGAATTAACAAGTAATAATTAATAATTGAACAGCCCGTAGTCAGGTTGAGTAGGTGTTATTCCGCCTTCGGTGGAGGAAAGGATTTTACGCTGCCTTGTCGCTGCGAAGCCGCCGCGATCGCTGCGTCGCTGCGGTTCAAAAAAATTCGTGACTTCTTCACGCTTTGTGGTAGAGGGAACACTTAGAAGTATAAGGTGCAGGGAAAAATGGAAGATCGATAACGAAGAAAGAAAAGATACACAGGGAGGTTTCCTTAATTAGAGTTGATTTTGTAAAGTAGAAAATTCACATAAGTTATCTGCACTTCCTTGGGTTGGTTTTCTAAATAAGAATAATACCAGTTTTCAAAGCTTGGTTGCTGCGCAGGAGTAAGCTGTAATATGGGTTGCTTTTCTGATGGCGAGGCTTTTTGATTGAAACTTACTAATAGTGGATACAGTTCTTTCCAGGGTTTTTCAGAAATTTTTACATCTTTTTCCAACTGCTGTTTAATAAACTGTAATTTGAAAACTATCAATGATTTTAATTCGGACAGCGTATCGTCTTGCTTGGATTTTTCACTCAATGTTTCTGTTGCTTTTTCTTCATTTTTTTTCAAATCAGAATCCACTGACTTGAAAGCTTCCAACAGTTCATCTGATTTCTTCTTTGCTTTAGTTCCCGAACTATAAAAGTATGCTACTGCTGCCACTATAATAACTAATAACAATACAAATCCTCTTTTCATAGCAAATATTAAGGTATTGATTGAAGTAGTAGCAAAATTAATTCATTGATTGGAAAGTCATAAACTTTCATGACTAAAATGAATGTCGACCTTACTCGAGAATTTGATACTACTTACTTTGAAATTGCTGTTCCTTTTACAAGTGTTGCTATTCCAACAATTGGACCAATTGCTAATAGTGGTAATAAAGTCTCAATTGAATGGTGATTACCGATCAAAAATCGAAGGAGTTGAATGCTGACAATGGTGATTGAAAATCCAATACAATTAACTATTGTAAGCGATGAACCCTTGATTGTATTGGGAACAGAACCGGCAATGAGCGTTGAAAACATCGGTGAATCAGCCACTACACTGAATCCCCAAGTGAAAAGGAAAAGGAAAAGGAGAAAAGTAGATGGTTGGGATACCATCAAAGGAGTTAGCAAGCAACATACGCCAGATACCATGAGCGATAGAAGCGCTATTTTTCGGGGAGGTCTTTTTTGAGAAGCAATGCCCGCAGCGGCACAAGAAATAAAGCCGGTGGCTATTATACAAAAAGACCAAAATGAGACTGAAAAATGATGGATTGGATGAAGTAAAAGATATCGTTCTAAGATCAATGGAAGGAAGGTCCAGAATGCATACAATTCCCACATGTGACCAAAATAGCCGATGGCTGCGCTTCTAAATTCCGGAATTTTAAAACCAGAAAGAAAAGCGTTCAATTGAAATCCTTGTCCGGCCTTTCGATAAGGGCCATCCGGTACCAATACGAAAATACAGAGCCCACCTATTACCGATAACGCACTGGTGGATAATAAGACTATTGACCAGTTCAAACCTAGGCTCAAGGATTTAAGCAAATGAGGGAAAGCTGTTCCGAGAACCAGCGCACCCACTAAAAAGCCGAGGGATTTGCCTAAACCTGCTTGGAAATAATCTGCAGCTATTTTCATTCCCACCGGATAGATGCCGGCCAGAAAGAATCCGGTGGCCACCCGAAATGCGAACGCAATAGAAAAATTAATTTCGGGAATTAGGATTCCTAAATTAAAGAGGGCGCCCAAAAGTGCAGATACAAAAAATACTTTCGAAGGTGAGTAGCGATCTGCAATAGACAAACTTGCAAATACAAGGGTGCCAAGAATAAAGCCAAGTTGAACTGCTGTCGTTAAATGCGCAAGATTCGCTATGGGTATGTTCAATTGGACCAATATCTCTTTCATCACGGCATTCACTGCGAACCACGCCGATGTGCAGAAGAATTGAGCAATAACAATGATAGGTAATTTTGTATTCAAGCAATGAAGTTAACCAATTCTTGTTCGATCTTAATTCAAAAAGAACGAAGAATGTTTAATACAAGAAGCGTATTGTTTTATTGATCAAAAAGGCAGGCAGCATAGCTCAACTACTCAAACATAGAACGAAATGTAAAAAGGGCTAATTAGAACTTATTTTATTTCCATTTAGATCTATTTGAAACCAAACTCCGTCTTTTTTTACCGTTGCCAGTTTCAGTTTTTTAGAAAATGTTCCGTTCGCCTCATAAATGAAGGGGATCACAACTTCACCTTTGCGATTGATATAGCCTGCTTTACCGTCTTTTCTTACTGCTGCGAGACCAAGTGAGAATTCAAAACAAAGATCGTATTCAAATGGGATCACCGTTTCTCCTTTTGGATTGATATAGCCCCATTTTTCATTCAAAACTACCGCTGCTAGTTCTTCGCTGAAATTGCTTGCGTTGCTGAACTTGAAAGGAATTACTTCATTTCCTTTTGTATCAATATATCCGATGAGCAAGCCTTTTCTCACAAATGCCAGTCCTTGAGAAAATTCCCCTGCCCCAAAATCATATATAAAAGGGATAATGACTTCCTTTTTTAAATTCGTATACCCGTACTTTCCCATTCTTCGAGAAAGTACTAAGCCTTCCGGAGTTAAAGTATAGTCGAGCACTTGATGAATGCTACTATCTACTTTTTCCAGTTGGCTGGCAACGCCTTCTTGCTTCGCATCAGAATTTTGTGCAAAGCCTAAACTAGCTACTAATAATAGAAGTGTTGTAAATGTGAACCTTTGCATGATTCGAATCTATGATATTTTTGTGAATTTATTTCTTACGCAGCTATGCTGCTTGGAATTCGCAAAGGTTAGAGAAGGTGGAAAAGTTAGACAAAGAGAGGCTGTAGTAAACTTCGTTTTTTGACCACAGATAACACCAATTAAAACAGATTACCACAGATTAGCCTCCGATATTCAATTATTCTAGTTGCTTATTATTTTGAACCGCAGCGGCCCTTCGACAAGCTCAGGAACCACGCAGCGATCGCAGCGCCCCCTTTTCCTCTCCTTCTTTTTTTGTATTTCCTCACTCCATCATTCAACGCGATAAATCGCGTTGCTACAAGAACACTTCTATTTACATCCGCTGCGATAAATCGACGGCGGACCTCAGCTACAATCACCTCTTCTATTTAATAATATCTTCAACGCTGTACTTCCTCGCTCCTCGTCTCCTCCCTTCCCGCAAAGGCTTCGCCTGTCCCGTATCGTTCCTCACGGGATAGACTC
>DGDD01000289.1 GCA_002385265.1 Chitinophagaceae bacterium UBA3961 | reverse complement strand
GTGCTAGGTTCAGGAGGAGGGGCTGTAACTGCAGGAGCTGAATCAGCTACGTCAGTATTCATATCTGCACCATGATCAGCGCCTTCTTCACCTTCATAATTGTCGTGATTGAACGCATCAAAATCAAAATCCGGCATCAAATCAGTTTTCACATAATCAACGGCTTCGGTAAGTGCTTTTAAGAACTTGTTGAAGTCTTCTTTATAAAGGAAAATCTTGTGACGATCGTAACCGTTTTCATTGAATTTTTTACGGCTTTCAGTGATCGTGATGTAGTAGTCATTTCCTCTTGTTGCTCTTACATCAAAAAAATAGGTTCTACGTTTTCCAGCTCTAATTCTCTTGCTGTACACACTTTCCATTCTTTTGTCGTTGTTTTCGTACGCCACAGTTATTTGCTTTTTGGTTTACAATTTCTTGTTAAAAGACCTTACAAATATAATATTGTTTTGGATTCAGCAAAATTTGAGTTCTTTTTTTATCATAGATAACCCCCTGAAATCCACAAAATAGTGTGAATAGTACCAAAATCGGCATCAATTCTCTTTTTCTTGTCTTTGTTGATCGTATAGAAATTTATAATATCCGTCTGCTTTTATAAGTTCATCGTGAGTGCCGTTTTCTACCATCCTGCCCTCTTCTAACACAATGATCTGGTCAAAATGCAGCAATGAAAAAATGCGATGGGTGATGATTATAGCTGTTTTATTTTCCAAAAAGACGTTTAAATTAGTGATGATTTCCTTTTCAGTTTTGGTATCTACAGCGCTTAAACAATCATCAAAAATGACCAGATTGGGATTTTTGATTAATGCTCGAGCAATTGAAATTCGCTGTTTTTGGCCCCCACTCAAAGTTACTCCTCGCTCTCCAATCATGGTTTCATAACCGTTGCTGAAACGGTCAATTTCTTTGTCAACACACGCTAATCGCGCCGCCTTTTTAACCTGTTCTTGGGTTGCGGCGTTTACACCGAATCCAATATTGCCCATTACAGAATCACTGAACAAAAACACATCTTGAGGAACATAACTCATTTGATTCCGCAGCGACTCCAAGCTCCATGTCTTTAAAGGGGTATTATCAATCAATATTTCACCTGAGCTTGGATCGAACATTCTCAGTAATAGTTGGGCTACTGTTGTTTTTCCTGATCCGGTATGACCTACAATAGCAATTTTTTGGCCCTTATTTATTTTTAATGAAAAGTCTTTGATGGCAGTAATGCCTGTATTTGAATAGGTAAAGCTAACATTATTAAATTCGATGGTTCCGTTCAAATCCTGTTTGTATGGAGCTTCCGGCGACTTAATATCGGGCTGCTGCAATAAGAATTCATTGATTCTTTTTTGCGATGCTGAGGCACGCTGAATCATGCTGGCCGTCCAACCGATCGCACTCACCGGAAAGGTTAACATATTTACATAAAGTACAAATTCGGCGATAGTACCAATAGTTACATGGTGTTCGTGATTGATGGCATAGAGTCCGCCCATCATGATAGTTAATAATGTGCTTATGCCAATAATCAAACCCATTGAAGGGAAATAGATAGCCTCCATCCGCGCTAAACCTATTGCTTGTTGTTTGTAGTCCTCGCTGTTTTTGTTAAAAAAGCCTTGCATGGCTTTCTCTTGAACAAAACTCTTGATTATGCGGATTCCGGAATAGGATTCTTGCGCATTAGTAGTGAGATCAGATAAATGGGCCTGGATTTTCTCACTTTGTTTATGTATTAATGTATTAACGTAGTAAATGGTGATCGCAAGTAATGGAAGAGGCGCTAAAACATACAGCGTAAGCAAGGGCTGTGTTGCGATCATGAAATAAACACTGAAACCAATTGTAGCCGCAAGGTTAATAAAATACATCAGTGCAGGCCCTGTGTACATTCTCACCCTACTCACATCTTCTGAAATTCGATTCATTAAGTCGCCGGTACTATGTTTTTTATAAAAAGTACTGTCAAGCATGAGGTAGTGATTGAACACTTCATTCTTTTGGTCGTACTCAATATGACGGCTCATTACAATAATAGTTTGCCGCATTAGGAACATGAAAAAACCGCTCAGCAATGCCAAAACCAATAAGGTAACACCACACAACAAAACGGTATCTCCTAAATCAAAATCACTTGATTTAAAATAGTGGGTAAGGCTTTTCACCAGCACGTCGAAGCGAGCTTCTTTATTACCCATGCTTTCAGCAAGTGTTCCTGCGGCTTCCGGTTTCTTTGTTTGAATGAGCGTGTATTGAACATTATCAATCACAAACCCTGTAATTTGGGGAGTCAGAATTCGGAAATAGTTAGACAAAACAATGAATACAATTCCGAGTAGAAAACGAGTGCGGTATTTCCAGAAATATTTATTGACTTGCTTTAGGTGCTTCAAACAAAAAAGATTTGTGCAAAGGTACTTCGCTTTTTCGGGTTTTAGGGCTGCCGTTTATCAAAAGTACAGGGTTCCAATTTCACCCAAATTTGTGAAGAAGATCGTTCTTCTATCGTTTATTTCTAGCCCAAGCACACTATAATTCTCAATTATTAATTATTTTGGCTGTATGACTATTAGCAAAGAGGCCATTGTTGCCGCCCACCAGCGCATTGCTCCGTTTATTCACCGCACACCGGTATTAACTTGTTCTACTATCAACAGTTTTGCCGGTTGTGAGTTTTATTTCAAATGCGAGAACTTGCAAAAAATTGGAGCATTCAAAATTCGCGGCGGGATGAATGCGGCTCTCCAGATACCTGAATCCGATCGAAAGAACGGATTGGCCACGCACTCTTCCGGAAACCATGCTCAGGCAGTAGCTTTTGCTGCAAGAATGCTTGGAGTGCCTGCTTATATAGTAATGCCGGAAACCTCCCCCAAGGTAAAGGTTGAAGCCGTAAAAGGGTACGGTGCTGAAGTGCATTTTTGTGCGCCCAATCAACAAGCCCGAGAATCGCTGTTAAATGAAATTGTTGAAAAAACCGGTGCCTATTTCATACATCCCTATGACAATTACGAAGTGATTACCGGACAAGCCACTGCGGCTAAAGAATTAATAGAAGATAGTCCTGATTTGGATTTCATTCTTGCTCCTGTAGGTGGCGGAGGATTGTTGAGTGGTACGCTGTTAAGTGCTCATTATTTTTCACCTAAAACAGCTGTATATGCCGGAGAACCGGAAGGTGCGGCAGATGCGATTCTTTCTGTGAAATCGGGGAAAATAGAAAAAGCTCCTTATATCAATACCATTGCCGATGGGCTACTTACTAGCTTGGGAGAACGAAATTTACCTATTATCAGGGAGTTTGTAAAAGAGGTATTGTTGGTTTCGGAAGATGAAATAAAGGCAGCTTTAAGGATCGTATATGAACGAATGAAAATCATAGTGGAACCCAGCTGTGTGGTTCCCTTGGCAGCCGTACTACGAAATAGAAGTTTGTTCGAGCATAAGAAAGTGGGGATTGTCTTCAGTGGAGGAAACGTAGATGTCACTAAAATCTCCTCTTGGTTTGTGTAACTTTAATCACATATAGCTGATTGTTAATCAGTTACAATCATTCCAATTTGACTAAGTTCAAGAAATAGTATGAGACAAATCAGCAAAACAGGGGGCTAAAAAGTTCGACTTTTGAAGGGTTACGATTTATTATTAATTCCAAACCATTCTTATGTTAGTTGAACAAATGTACACCGGCTGCCTTGCTGAAGCAGCCTATTATATTGAAAGCAATGGCGAAGCTGCCATTATAGATCC
>DGDD01000064.1 GCA_002385265.1 Chitinophagaceae bacterium UBA3961 | reverse complement strand
GTAACTATCTTTTTCATGTAATTTAATTGTGGGTCAAAAATAATAGGAGAAAATGGGGGTTTGGGGGCAAATGAGACGAAAGGCGGAAAACATGCGACGAAACGCAAATACACTGTTTTTGGGTGTTTTAGGGGTGGGGTAGGGGCAAAAAGTTGCCGCCCCTAGAAAGAGGCGGCGTCAACCTATAATCAAAATTAAAACCATTATGAAAAAAGTGCGGTAACTTTTGGTTAAACCGTCACTGTCTTAGTTCTTAGCGATTTTCTTGAAAGTAACCCACTCCGTTCCCTCGCTCTTCAAAATCAATGTTTCATTGCCATTCTCGAGAGTGATATAGTAGGTTTGATCGTATTGGTCGGCCAATTCAAAAAGATCAGAGATCCAATACTCTTTATAGTTTTTCTTCAGATCGAATTGCAACAAAAGGGGCAATTGAGAAGAAAGAATGTTTTTGCTCACTCCGAGGTAGGCACCGTCTTCACCAAAATAGGCGGTAAGGTACTGACCGAACTGTTGGAATTCAGCTTTGTAGAATTTGTTGGTTTCTTCCCATTTTACATCGGCCGCTTGTTTGTAGGTGCTTTGGAAGCTAGCGATGATGTAATCAGGAACTACAGATTTTCCGGTAGCGCTGAAACCGGCAGTGCTAATCATAGCAGCGGCGATAAAGGCGATTAATTTTTTCATTTTTTTTATTTTAATGTTTTTGTCGTTGTTGTTCTATTGACAGTGTAAAACTACAACGGTTTAAACACCCATACCTGGCTTTGAGATGAAACCCGAAAATCTTGCGACGAAACCCAAAATTAGTAAATAAACGTAATTTTGACACTTATTTTAAGGTTGATTTTATTCTGTTTTTTTTATTTCTGTAAACCAATATGGGTAAGCGTTTCAGAGCTATTGTACGTGTTTGTATAAAGGGAAAGTGGTATATGTTAAAGAAAATAAAAAGGGGAGTGAATTGCGCAGTGGTTGGTTGAAGAAGTGTTGGATTTTGATGATGTGGTGTTGCTTATTTTGACCACAGATAGCGCAAATTATTATGGATTTACACAGATTAGAATTTTAAATTCTATCAGTCTTTTAAGCTAATTATCACCGCAGCGATTTCGCAGCGCTGGCAGTCTCTCTGTATTTCCTCCATCTTCCCTCTTCATTCCTCCCTCCTTGTTTTCACCACAGAAAGCGCAAATTTTTACGGATTTACACAGATTAGAGTTTGAAATTCTATCAGTCTTTTAAGCTAATTATCACCGCAGCGGCGCAGCGTCCGCAGCGATTTCGCAGCGCTGGCAGTCTCTGTGTATTTCCTCCATCTTCCCTCTTCATTCCTCTCTCCTTTTTTCACCACAGAAAGCGCAAATTTTTACGGATTTACACAGATTGGAGTTTGAAATTCTATCAGTCTTTTAAGCTAGTTATCACCGCAGCGGCGCAGCGTCCGCAGCGATTTCGCAGCGCCCCTTGTTCTTTTTTGATCTCGCCGGCTGTTACATTATTAATTATTAATTGTTAATTATTAATTATTAATTATTAATTACTCCTCCTATTTCCCCACAATCGCATTCACCACCTCCTTATACATATCACTAATGGGAATTTCATGCGTGCCAATGAAGACGGAGTTTTTGCGAATGGCGGTGATGTGCTGCTTCGATACAATGAAGCTTTTATGAACGCGAACGAATTGCTGGGGCGGCAACTCGTCTTCAATCGATTTCATGCTCATGCGCGTAACAATGGGTTTGTTGGGAGCGGAATGCAAATGGATCTTGATGTAATCTTTCAATCCTTCTACCCATTCTATGTCGCTATGGTTGACTTTCACCAAACTATAATCCACGTTTACAAACAGGTAATCAGGCGCACTTGATAATGCGTCTGTGCCGATTGTAGTCGGACGGTTTTTCAGATCAAACAATTCTTTGGCTTTGTTACAGGCCTTGATGAAACGGTCCAAGGCAACCGGCTTTACCAGATAATCCACCACGTCTAAATTGAACCCTTCCAATGCATACTTTTCATAGGCAGTGATCAATATGAACATCGGCTTTTTGGATAGACTTTGTATGAACTGCAAACCGGTCAATCCGGGCATTTGAATGTCGAGGAAAATGAGATCCACTTCCTTGGTCTCCAAAAATTTCATGGCTTCAATTGGATTGCTGCAAGAGCCCAATAAGTTCAAAAAAGGAACTTTACTGATATTGTCTTCCAGTAGCTCTAAAGCCAAGGGTTCATCGTCTATTGCCAAGCAACGTATCATGCCGTTAGTTTTAGTTGTAATGAAGTTTTAAACCATCCCTCTTTTTTATCAATCGTAAGTTGATGGTTTTTTCCGTATAGTAACGCCAATCTACGCTTCACATTGGTGAGACCAATACCAGATGTAGCGTCTTTTATCTCTTCAATTTGATCTTGATACTTGTTGACTACTTCAAAGTTTAAGTACCCATTTCCAGCAGAGAGGTCTATTTTAATAATGGGATCTTCTATAAATCCGGTTCCGTGTTTGAAAGCGTTTTCAACAAATGGAATCAATAGCATCGGATCAATATCGTAGCTTTTGTCCATATTGTTCAAATTCACTTCCAATTTCAATTTTTTGCCATAGCGCTGTTGCTGCAAGTCGATATAACTTTGCAAGTATTCGATTTCTTTTTCAAGAGATACTTTATCTCCCTCTGTTTCATACAACATATACCGCATCAGGCTGGAGAGCTTGATGAGTGAGGGTTCTAGCTGATCGCTCTGTTTTCTCGCCAAAGCCACCATATTGTTCAATACATTGAACATGAAATGCGGACTTACTTGTGAACGCAGTAATGATAACTCGGTTTTTAAGTTTTCGTTTTCTTTTTCCTTTTGAATCTCTTCTGCTTCCATGCGGTCTTTGATCAATTGGTAAGCTGTACTTGCAAAAAAGAAGAACGTATAAATCAAGGAAGTAAAGAAAATATGCGGCCCCCAGCTAAATTTCCATTCCGTTCTGAATGTAACCGAGGTTCCCCACATGATAAACAGGTATACTGTAAATAGGATGAGGTGTGTAACAATATACCAGCCTACTTTTTTAGGATAGAGAACTCTGGGAATGAGTACAAAGGCATTGAAATAGAATAGAATTACCCAAAGCACGTCATTGATGATATAGGCTGTCAATTCTACACCATTCTTGGAAGCATTTCCGCCTTTGTCTTGAGGTCTCAATAGAAAAGGAAGTGAAAACAAGAGGATCCAAACCAAGCTGTGTAACAGAATGGTGACCCAAGTTTTCTTATACCATGCAATTTTCATAATGGAAAGTTAACAGGCTTTTCTCGATTTACGAGGGGAGGGACCGAACTAAGAGACCAAAGCCGAAAATCTTGCGACCAAAACTCCGCTATTGGTTCCTCTAATTACGATTTGGTCCATGCTTTCTTCAAAAACCGCAACCAATTCCCGTGCATAAAGCCTTCAATATCGGCCTCCGAATAGCCTCTTTTTGCCAGGATGGTGGTGAATTTCTGGAGATCAGCAATGGTATCTACATCATAAGGCCCTTGCTCTTTTCCAAAGCCCCCATCTAAATCGGAGCCAATGCCAATATGTTCGGCATTGCCCGCCAATTGACAAATATGATCAATATGATTGGCTGCTGCTTCTAAATTACAGTTGGTTGATTCGGGCGTGCTTTCACCTCTTACCCAATTCGGAACAATCATCCAAGCATCCATGGGAGCGCCAATAACGGCTCCACGTTTGATCAATTCTTTTAATTGCTCGTCGTCGAATTGGCGGTTGTGATTTACCAAAGCGCGACAATTGTGATGACTGGCCCATACCGGTCCATTGTAATGCTCCATTGCTTGCCAAAATGCGTCGTCGCACAAATGGGTAGCATCGAGAATGATTCCTAATTTTTCCATTTTGTGAAGTAGGTCAATACCCATTGGAGGCATTTTTCCCGTGGCGTTAGTACCATTGGCATACCGGCCGGGGCCGTAATGTGCCGGGCCGAGTGCTCTGAGTCCATAGTTGTAAGCAATATCAAGGTACTCTAATGAAACAATGGAATCGGCGCCCTCTAAACTTAAGATATAACCGATCGTTTTTTGCTCATCAGTACTGGTGTTCCAATAATGGACTTGTGCTTCAATATCGTTCCAAGTGGTGAGTTGCTTCAATTCTCCTTTATGCTCCATCGCTTTGTAATAAGCAAGCTGACCCTGTGTTTGAGCCCAAGCTTGTTCGGGAGAGTTCCAGCCCGGTAAATTATTATCCGGAGCTACGTAACGCGCAATTTGCGTGGCTACCACAATGCCGAAATTGCCATCCCTTAATGCCGGAAAAGAAACGGTATTTTTTCCACGATCGGGTTTATCGGTCAATCCCTCTTCTCTCTTTCGAATACTCGGTACCGGTAGGGTGAGGTCTCTGTTCCATTCCATTGCATTCATGGAAAGATCGAGGTGCGCATCTATGGCGAATAATGGATTCATTTCGTGTCGTTCAAATTCTAGGCAACTTTGCCTACTTAAAAAGTAATGTAACGATCCCGTGCGGTGTTTCTCCAAGTGCCGGTGACTTCACCGTCTTCAATGGTGAAGACTGATTCGTAGAGTGCTACGGTTGGACAAATATGATAGGGTAGTCCATACAGTACATCTCCTACTTTGTAAGAATGCCCGATCGGTGCTTCAAGAACCAAATGTTCTTCGCTTTGACCGGTGGCTACCAAATCGGGTGCATTCAAGAATGCAAAGCGTTTGGTGATTTCATTTTCGGCGGCTACAGATTTATGTCCTAAATCGGTACAAACTTTATTCGGAGCAGGTAAACTCAATACGCGTGTTACTAAAACAGCCGCGGTTAGAAAGGGTTGCTCTTTACACAAGTTCGAGTAGCCATGATCCCAATAAATAAAGGTACCCGGACTGCATTGCACTTCGGGGCGCGCAGCATGAATGGGGAAAGAAGGCGATCCTCCCGCTATTATCACAGGCACTTTGAGTCCTGCAGCTTCCGCCTTTTCTTTCAAGGCAACAACCTTAGCATAGGCGGCATCACATTCTTTTGTGCGTTCTACAATATCCGGATTTCTCAAATGACCGTCGTAAGCATGAAATCCACCTACAATGATTCCCGGTAACTTATGCATCAAATGATAGAGTTCCAAGGCTTTTTCATCGGGGATGATGCCCGTTCTATTCATTCCTACATTCAAGTCGATGTAAACGGGAACTTTTATACCTGCTGCTCTAAATGCGTCGGATTGCTCTTGAGCGATCGCAGGATTGTCGGTTAAACAAGCATATTGGGTATGCGGAAATTCATGAATCAATTTGATGAAGCGTTGCAGTTTTGGTCCTTGTGGTTGATAGGCCAGCACTACATCTTTCGCGCCCACCGATCCCAGCAATTCTGCTTCCGCAATGGTGGCGCATTTGAATTGGTACACACCTACTGCCAACAAATGCTGAATAGCTTCTGCGCTTTTATTGGTTTTTACGTGCGGACGAAAACGGCTCAGATCGCCTACCAAGTTTACCGCTGCTTGCGCATTGTGCTTTACCCGTTCGGGGAATACTACCAATGCGGGCGTATCGGGCAGACTTTCCTTTTTTATTTCATACCAGTTGGACATACTAATTAGCTTTCGATTTCAAAAATTCCTTCTACTTCTACTGAAACATTGTTGGGGAGAGATCCCATTCCCACGGCACTTCTCACGCCTTTACCATGGGTGTCGCCCCAAATTTTTACAAATAGTTCGCTGCATCCATTGATGATCAACGCGTGTTTGGTGTATTCGGGAGTGGCGTTTACCATGCCCAATAATTTTACGACACGTTTTACTTTGTCGAGGTCGCCGATGCTTTTCTTTACGGAGGCGAGAATGGCGAGTCCGCATTGTTCAGCGGCATGAAAGCCTTGTTCATCGCTTGCAGCGTCTCCTAATTTACCGGTGATGAAGGTTCCATCGGTTTCAATGGATACATGACCGGAGAAGTACAAGAGGTTGCCTACTTGTAAGCAAGAATGATACACGCCTTTAGAGGGTGGTATGTTGGGGAGGCTGAGGCCGAGTTCTGAAAGTTTTTGTTCTACTTTGGACATCTTTTATTTAAATTTTTAAGTTTAATAATCGTTTAAGTAGCTTGAATGAACGTTGCGAATCGTTGCGTTCGTTGTTACTTTGCGGTAGGGTCGAAGTTTTTACGCTACCGCAACGACTCAAAGAACGCAAAGGTGCGCAACGTTTTGCCTTGTATCTACGAAATGATTTTCT
>DGDD01000245.1 GCA_002385265.1 Chitinophagaceae bacterium UBA3961 | reverse complement strand
AGTTTTAAGTTTTGAGTTTTTTAGTTTTTTAGTTTTGCGCAGCTGCGCTGCTTGGGAGGCGCAAAGGGGATGAAGGGGAAGAAGAGGCGCAAAGTTGAGCCCAATTGGAGTGAAGTGATTGTAGTTTTGAGCTTTTTGCAGCTGCGCTGCTTGGGGTCGCAAAGGGGATGAAGGGAAAGAAGAGGCGCAAAGTTGAGCCCAATTGGAGCGAAGTGATTGTAGTTTTGAGTTTTTTGCAGCTGCGCTGCTTGGGGTCGCAAAGGGGATGAAGGGAAAGAAGAGGCGCAAAGTTGAGCCCGATTTAGGAGTATAATTGGAGAGGTTTTGATGTTTTTTGTTTTTTGATGAATAGCTTCGGAAAGGGAAAACAGGGGTACAGAGCTCTACTTTACAGAAAAATTCTATTAGATGTTTTTAGATTTCGATAACACGAGTTTTCTAGCCCCGTTAGGGGCGAATTGATTGTAGAGTGTTATAGTTGTAGCAATGATTAATGCCCTATCAACATCGTTCAACCGAAATCATCGCATCAAAATCCCATTATACATCGTTTTTCCCATCCCAAATCCATTGATTTCTTCAATCATATTTCGTAAGATTGTAATACCTAAACCCAAACCTTGCCCGGCGATTCTCTCAATACAAACAACTCAGCAGCACCTGTTTATGGAACAGGTTTCAGTGCTTCCAGTAAACCTGTACCCACCATCGATCTAGAAACAGATCAAACCGATTATTCTGCTGTGTCTACATTTGTGATTCTTACAATTCTGGGATTACTAATGCTAAAAAATCCGCTGTTTCGATTCATTCGAAGAAAACAGGTTGGATTAATCCTAAACCAATACGATTGGTTCTATCATTCTATTCTTGAAAAGAACATTCCTTATTATTCCAAACTTTCATTCGAGGAACAACAGCGGTTTTTAAGAAGGACCGTTGCATTTATGAAATCGAAGCGTTTCCATTATTACGATATGAAAGAAGAACCCCATGTTCCGTTGCTCATTAGTGCCGCAGCTGTGCAATTAAGTTTTGGGTTGAAACATTACCTATTAAAAGAATTTGACACCATCCACGTACTCAGCGGCAATTACCGTTTTGCAGGGCTACCGGTTGCTTTTGAAGGACATGTTTCTGAATCGGACATCTTCATCAGTTGGGAAAGTTTTGTAAAATCATTTGAAGACTATTCCGATGGCAACAATGTGGGGCTACACGAAATGGCCCATGCATTGAGTAAAGTGAATGCAGGTGTTGACACTCCGGAAGATGAACTCTTCGCGCAACTCTTCAAAAAATTCAATCAAATTGCTCGACCGGTTTTCTATGAAATTCAAACCGATCCTTATTCTTTCCTCGGCGCTTATGCCGCTACCAACATGTATGAATTCTGGGCCGTGTGCGTTGAACAGTTTTTCGAACGCCCTCAAGCCTTCCAAATTCACCATGGTCGCCTCTACGAAGCCATGACCATCTTGCTCAACCAAGACCCGCTTCAACCTCAAATCATTCTAGAGCCTATTGACAATGAATAAGTTATGAAACCGAAAATGTGCAAAACATTTTTACGATCAACTGCTTTCATTTTTCAAAGATTCTTTCTATTTTGTTCGCATCTAATCCCTCCGCTCCCAATTCCCTTGAATTATCACCCCCTATTTCCATGATACCGTAGTGTATCCAGTGTTCCTTCGTAAAGCCATAAGCGTACCGTATTCCAGAATTTGCAAATTGGACCTTATGGAACTAGTTATACTCTTGTTGGTGATAGTTGGAATAATAGTGTTCTTCGAGCCACTAAATGGCCTGTATAACCGAATTATTGAAAAGCTCGCGTACAAGAAATTTCTTGCACACGAACCCTTTCTTCACTCCATTATTTCGAAAAATATTCGTTTTTATAAACGCTTAACGGTAGAAGAACAACACCGTTTTCTCTTCCGCACATACATCTTCCGTCAATCAAAACGTTTTCACTACATAGAATTGGAAGAAATCCCTGAAATGAGCGTCCTCATCAGCGCAGTAGCCGTACAGCTTACATTCGGATTAGAGCGTTACAAACTAAACTATTTCAAAAACATCTTCGTTTTAAAAGATGACTATCACTATGGTCTTTACTCACGTCCATTTCAAGGCCATGTAGACCACAGTGGCATCTATTTAAGCTGGGACAATTTCATGCGCGGCGTTCAAGGTCTCACAGCCAATTGCAATGTTGGTTTGCATGAAATGGGTCATGCGCTTACCTATGTCAACTTCATTACACAAACAGAAGAAGACAAGCATTTCAAAAAAGAATTCAAAAATTTCTCTAAAGTGGCGCGCCCCATTTTCGAATCGATGCAAACGGGCAGACGCAATATTCTCGGTGACTATGCAGGTACCAATTACCACGAATTTTGGGCCGTGTGCGTAGAATTGTTCTTCGAAAACCCCATTCGTTTCCGTCACGAATTACCCGATCTATTCGCAGCGATGAAGAAACTTTTGAATCAAGATCCCATTGTTATTTTGAATACCAATAGAATCAAAGCATCGGATTTCTTTGAAGACTATAAGATGCAGAAGATGTCGGTGAATTGAGTTATAGAATGAAATGAGAAGAAGAGGATTGATGTACCGGAACTCAGATTATTTTCAAATCGGCAAAAGGTCATAAGTTTTTACCTTACCGCAAAGAAAAGAAGAACGCAAAGGTCCGCAAAGATAGACGCTACGAACATTTGCAGGCCAAGCCAATAGCCGAGTCGGACGATGCAGTCGAAGGACATCTCATTCAAAGCATTGAAAAAATCCTTGCTTCTCAACCGGACCCTCTACAAATCCATGCACCCCGAACTTGTAGGCACTTAATTGCCAAACCATCGCCAACCTATTAAATTTCAACAATTTACATCCTTCCCCCTCCCCCAAACTTCCCAAAGGAAAATTGCATTATTGGAAGTACCTTTGCGACTTGATAAAATCCAGACATTATGTTTAGATCACATACCTGTGGTGAGTTAAGATTAGAGCACGCCAACAGTACAGTAACCTTAGCCGGTTGGGTGCAAACGGTACGTAAATTCGGAAGCATCACTTTCGTAGACTTGAGAGATCGTTATGGCATCACTCAATTGTTATTTGGAGAAGAGTTGAATTCGCAGTTAGACGCCAATCCATTGGGTCGCGAATTCGTATTACAAGTAACCGGTCAAGTTCAAGAAAGAAGCAATAAAAACCCCAATATTCCTACCGGTGCTATTGAAATCAAAGTAAGTTCCTTCAACATATTGAACAAATCGGCGGTTCCTCCTTTCACCATTCAAGATGATACGGATGGTGGCGACGACCTCCGTATGAAATACCGTTTCCTCGATTTAAGAAGAAACGCCGTTAAAAAGAACTTGGAACTGCGTTATGCCGTGAACAGAAGCGCGCGCAACTACTTGCACGAGCATCATTTCATGGATATTGAAACGCCCTTCCTTATCAAATCAACTCCGGAAGGAGCACGCGATTTCGTAGTGCCTTCTCGCATGAATGCAGGTCAATTCTATGCCCTGCCTCAAAGTCCGCAAACCTTCAAACAACTCTTGATGGTAAGCGGTTATGATCGCTACTATCAAATCGTAAAATGTTTCCGTGATGAAGATTTGAGAGCCGACCGTCAACCCGAGTTCACCCAGATCGACTGTGAAATGTGTTTTGTAGAGCAAGAAGACATTCTAAACACCTTCGAAGGTTTGATCAAACGCATTTTCAAGGATGTGAAAGGAATTGACTATACCGACAAAGTAGAACGCATGAGCTGGGAAGATGCGATGTGGACCTATGGTAACGATAAACCTGATATCCGCTTCGGCATGCAACTCTTGAACTTGAAATTCCCTGCACATACCTTCCCCGGTCGTCCATCCATCAGCAATTTAATTGATGGTGCGAACTTTGGTGTGTTCGACAATGCTGAAACCGTTGTAGCCATTGCGGTTCCCGGATGTTCCGAATATACACGTAAACAAACGGATGAATTGACCGATTGGGTGAAGCGTCCTCAAATTGGAATGATGGGCCTGGCCTTCATTAAATACAATGCCGACGGTACTTTAAAAAGCAGCGTCGACAAATTCTACGATGAAGCTCGCTTGAAAGCGATTGCCGAAGCTACAGGTGCAAAAGCCGGTGATTTGATCTTGATTTTAGCCGGTGCCGAAGAACGTACGCGTAAGGCGATGAGTGAATTGCGTTTGGAAATGGGTAAGCGCCTCGGACTTCGTAAAGAAAATGAATTCAAATTATTGTGGGTACTCGATTTCCCACTGTTCGAATACGATCCTGAAGAGAATCGTTGGGTAGCCCGTCACCACCCCTTCACTTCTCCGAAGCCCGATCAAATAAAAACCATGATCGACAACGAGCCAAGTATCAAAGATGCAGCCCGTTACCTCGAGCATCCTTATGCGAATATTAAGGCGAATGCTTACGACATGGTATTGAACGGTAATGAGATTGGTGGTGGTTCTATTCGTATTTATCAACGCGACTTGCAAGAGAAAATGTTTGCTGCCTTGGGTATGAGCGAAGAAGAAGCCCTTCACAAATTTGGATTCCTCTTGGGTGCATTTGAATACGGCGCGCCTCCGCATGGTGGTATCGCTTTTGGTTTCGATCGCCTTTGTTCTATTTTAGGAGGAAGTGAAAGCATTCGTGATTTCATCGCCTTCCCTAAAAACAACAGCGGCAGAGACGTGATGCTAGATGCTCCTTCTACAATTGATGACAAACAATTGAAAGAGTTAAGCATTGCTACTAAGCTAAACGACTAGTCGAAATTTTCTATATGTTATTAAAGGATGATCAGTATATTTGGTCATCCTTTTTTTATGCGACAAAAAACAACAGCCACAGTTTTTAATTACTTGAATATGATTGTTTCTACAATCTTCTTAATAACTTCAATTATTGGAATACTTACGTCCGGTCTAATTTTGGGGGCTTGGTCCATTTTTTTCTATATCTTAGTTATCATTCCATTTGGTGGTAGCGTGTGGAATACAATTTTGTTCCGAAGGTTTTTAAAACGATACTATTTTAAATCTTACACAACCAAAAATCTGACTGCTTTTCTAAAAGGAACACGCGTAGCTGTTTGGATATTAGTTATCATGTGCATACTTGCAGTCTTATTTACTGTATATAATCTAATCCAAATGTCCAATCGCGATGAAATTAGTATTAAATATACCTATATTGTTCCGGCAGTTTATACTGCAATGTTTGTGATTTATCTAGTTTGTGCATTATTGCAAACAACACTGCTTAAACAAAGTAATCAGTACATCAAGGATTTAGAATCAGCTTTCTAAACTCAAAAAGTTAAAGCGATTCTAAATAATTCGATCCCTTCAACTTTTCAGCCCGATTTTTGTAGTTTTCCTTCAAACGATGTCACATGAAACCAGCACTAGTGGCCATCGGGTTGTTGTTTTTGATCTCTTGTACTAAAAACAACAAGCCCGCATCTGCCGAAACCATATTGAATGTGAGCTATGGCACAGGTTCTAAAAAAACATTGGACCTTTACTTGCCGGCCAACAGAACTTCACTAAATACCAAAGTTTTGATCTTGATACATGGAGGCGGTTGGGTTTCGGGCGACAAGGCCGATTTCAATGCCATGATCCCCATGCTTCAATTTCAAAATCCCGACATGGCCATCGCCAATATCAACTATACACTATTTGACGGCACCCCCGCTTCTAAATTTCCGGCTTGTTACAACGATGTTGTTGAGGCCTATAATTATCTATTAGAGCATTCCGATCATTATCAATATGCAAAGAATTTTGCTTTATTAGGAACCAGCGCCGGTGGTCATTTGGCATTGCTATACACGTATAAAAGTGAAGTACCCAAGAAGCCCACTGCTGTTGTATCCTTTTTCGGTCCAACAGATATGGCAGATCTTTACAACCAAAGCAATGCTGATCTGCAAAAGGCGATCGCGCTCTTTATTGGAGCAACTCCTAGTTCCAATTTAACTGCCTACCAACAAGCCAGTCCAATTGCTGCTGCAAATATTAGTTCAAGTCCAACAATGCTGATTCATGGCTCCTTAGATACAGTAGTGAATGTATCTCAAGCGGTTAAACTAAAAGACTGGCTCACACAGGTAAAAGTACCCGTAACCTATGTCAATTACCCTACAGAAGGGCATGGACTCAATAGCAATAATTTATTGGATGCACTAACGAAAATGAATACCTTCTTTTCAACTTATTTCAGATAAGAGCGGCGAACGATCCAGAAAAACAAGCCAAAAATTAGAAATGAAATGAGATAGAAAAAGAAAGAATTAGGTGATTGATCTCTCCCCTCCTTTATTCTTTTCGAGGCTTCTGTTTTGTAATACTCCAATCCCGGAAATCCTTGATGATACAAATGCAATCGCTCAAACTGGGCCAAGGCTGCTTTGTAATGTTCACGATAAAACAACTTAATACCGTTCGAAAACTCTAAATAGGCAGGAGATTTTTTCAATTCGATACTATCGGGAATGAATTCTTTCACAATTGACATGGGAATGGCAAAATTCAGCCCGGCAGCCAATCCACGAGCATTGTCATCGAGGCTTCCAAAAGTGGTCATTCCAATCACCTCTCCTTTATCATTGCAAACCGGACCACCACTATTACCATGATTGATGGTAGCATCCATTTGGAACACCGGCCATTGGTGGATGGTTGTTTTCCAAGAACTCACAATTCCTTTCGTAAAAGAGGGAGCCGCGGCACTTACATTTGATAAATAGGGATTGTTGGCAACCGGATTGGGAAAACCATAGACGTACGAATTGGTGCCCACAGCCGGAATTGAATCGAGTGACAAATTCAAAGAAGCCAATTGAAACGGAGGGTCTACTTTTAAAAGGGCCACATCTTTACCGGGCATGGCCTGTCCTTTTTTTACAATAGTAGCAGCCAGTTCAAGTGGCACACTAATGCCGTGCGAGTCTTCCATTTGAAAAGAAACCCATAATTTCTTCTCCAACTTTTCAAACTCCATGGGCACCATTTCAGAATACACATCGGCAAAAGTGCGGTTGAGCAAATTGCGTTGTTGTTCTGTAAATTGAATGGCCCAAGCTTGCTCAATTGCTTGAATATTGGTAGTAGTAATAAAATTGAAAGCAGATAAAATGAATCGTCGCTTGATCTCACCTTCGTTCTCGTCCACCACATGGCAATTGGTGAGCACGTAGCCATCACTACTGATGAGAAATCCGGAGCCTGTGGCAGTTACTCGTTCGCGGTGACGGAAATAATTGAATTCAGGGGTAAAGTACCTGCGGGGCTGACGGTAAAAAGCATTTAAAACGATGTCGAGTTTCTGGGAAGGGGTCAAAAAAATGCTGTCCAATTCTTGATCATGGATGGAATCGAGCAATCGATTAAAGGCCCTTCCATTGATGTTGATGCGGGCCACATTTACTTCGGCAGACACTTCCGTTTTTACCATCACCACAGCCGGTTGATTGGTGGCATATTGGGCCGCCAAATCGGGACCCTGTGCTTGCAGCGACGCGCCGAACACCATCGAAAAACCGAGCCATCCTACCAGTAAAAAAAGTGACCGCATATCAGGGTTTTAACTTACAAAAGGCAAACTTATTGTAGTTTGCATGCAAAAATCGGGCATGTTATTTCAGGAAATTCCTTTGGCAGAACGCATGCGTCCAAAAACCTTGGATGAACTGGCCGGCCAAACGCATTTGGTTGGTAAAGGACAAGTGCTTCGAAATGCCATTGAAAATGGACGAATCCCTTCTATGATTCTCTGGGGACCACCCGGAACCGGCAAAACCACGCTGGCCAATATCATCGCCCACAGTCTAAAGATACCCTTTTATGCCCTCAGTGCCATCAGCAGTGGTGTTAAAGAAGTGCGAGAAGTGATTGAATCCGCCAAGAGAAACCGATCAGCTATCTTATTTATAGATGAAATTCACCGCTTCAATAAATCGCAACAAGATGCATTGTTAGGTGCAGTAGAGAAAGGCACCATTACCTTAATAGGTGCTACCACAGAAAATCCCAGTTTTGAAGTAAATGCGGCTTTGCTGAGTAGATGTCAGGTTTATGTATTACAACATTTGAATAAGGAGCAGTTGATTCAATTATTGAACGATGCTATGACCAAAGACGAATCGGTGCGCAAGAAAAAGCAAGTATTGGCTGAAACCAATGCCTTGTTGCAAATATCCGGTGGAGATGCGCGCAAGCTGTTGAATTTGTTTGAACTGGTTTGCGACTCCCTACCTGCAGAAGCAGCTATCACCGACGAATTGGTAATGGACATTGCGCAGCGCAGAATGGCGATCTACGACAAGAAAGGAGAACAACACTACGATATCATTTCGGCATTTATTAAATCGATTCGCGGCAGCGACCCCAATGCAGCGGTGTATTGGTTGGCACGAATGATTGAAGGAGGCGAAGATGTATCTTTTATTGCCCGCAGAATGTTGATATTGGCAGCGGAAGATATTGGCAATGCCAATCCAACCGCCTTGATCATGGCCAACAATTGCTTTGATGCAGTCAATAAAATTGGCTATCCTGAATCGAGAATCATTCTCAGTCAATGCGCCATTTATTTGGCCTGTTCTGCTAAAAGCAATGCCAGTTATGTAGCTATTGATGCAGCGCTTGCAATGGTACGACAAACAGGCGATCTTCCCGTACCACTATCTCTTCGCAATGCACCAACTGCATTGATGAAAGAATTGAACTACGGAGCAGAATATAAATATGCTCACAACTATGAAAACAATTTCGTTCCACACGAATTCTTACCGGAAGAAATAAAAAATCAAAAATTCTTCGAACCCGGAAAGAATGCACGAGAAGATGAGATGCGGAAGTTTTTGCAGCAGCGGTGGGAGAAATACAAATGAATTAATAATTAATAAGTAATAATTAATAATGAAACAGCCGTGCTAATTAATAATTAATAAGTAATAATTAATAATGAAACAGCCGGGAGAATAGGAACGAGGATAAGAGGAGACGAGGAACGAGGAAAAAACAGAGAAAGAACAAGAAGATGAGCAGGGGGAGTAATTAAGAATTAAGAAGTAAGAATTAAGAATTAAACAGCCGGAATACAGGAGGGAGGAAGGAGGATAGAAGACGGAGGAAATACAGAACCACGGAGGCACAGAGGCACGGGGATTCGTTGCGTTGCCGCTGCGAGCTTGTCCTGAGCGGTTCCTGAGCTTGTCGAAGGGCGGGCCGAAGGCACAGTCGAAGGACGCTGCGCCGCCGCGGTGAAAGAAAAAGATCGAGATTCGAGATGATCGAAAAGAGGATGAAAGCTCTTTGCTACAACTTGGCGCGCTTTGCGATCTTCGCGGTGAAGCCGCTTTGAACATCAGAGGCTAATCTGTGCGAATCTGCTATAATTTGAGCTATCTGTGGTCAAAAAAAATTAGAAGAACAAACCCCTTGCTTCGTTTCGGCAACGTAAACTCTTCCATCTAAAACAGATTAAAAATCACAATACGCTACTTCCAAATAGACTTCAACTCTTCCCATTCCACATGATTCGCCGTCCCCTTTCCACTTATCCGCAGCTGAGTAAACGCAGCCGTCGGGAAAAAGCAAGTAGTCATTACCGTTGCACCCCGATCCGCAAACAACTCCACTGAAGTAGCATCCAAATACAATTCCAAATACCCCGCCTTTCGCTTAAAAAAACGCTGCGCCGTAAATCGCTTCGCAAAATCCGCATTGAAATCAGACACACCCGCCTTAGTACGATCAATAAAGTATTCGCTTTTACCAGGATCATATCCAATCACCAACTCCTCTCCTTTCGCATTAGAAAGAACAATCCTCAAGTCCTTTAAATCCTCCTGACGAATTTCCAATCGATACGCTTGTGATTGCAAGTTGATCTCAATTCCTTTCTCAAGATTTTGATTCATCAACACATTCCCCTTCTCCCGAATCAATACATAATCATTAACCGGCAAA
>DGDD01000302.1 GCA_002385265.1 Chitinophagaceae bacterium UBA3961 | reverse complement strand
ATCGAACTCCTTTTGGAGTTTTTCCCACAATTCCATTTGATGTTGAAACCCATATGTAATATAGGGCGCACTTGGCTTTTGATTGGTAATTAACTCAGCAATGAAATCACAACTTCCTTCCTTTATGCATTTACCTAATAAGTTCGTAGCATTTCCGTATTTCTGTTGAGTATGAACCATTTCATGAGCTACCAAAAAGCTGACGCCTTGCATATCCTTGAACACATTCTGCAGCCATTTATTCAATTCATGTGCATCGGTTGCTGCTGTTGCACATCCAATTTCTGACCCAATTAGAATTGTGCTCGGTCCGGTGGTACCTCCACTGTTTAGCACTCCAATAGTAAAGTAAATATCAGGAGCCTTAAAGGCAGGATAGATTTCTTTAAATCGCTTCATTTGTAAGAGAAATGCAGCTGAATCTTCAATCACCGCCTCAGTTGCTGGGCGAATTGACTTCCAAAAAGCAGGAGCTTTTTGAAGGTTCTTCAAATGCTTTTCAGGGCTGTGTTCTCTTGCTTCTATAAATTGTTTTAGCCCAATGGAAGCTTTGTCCATATACATTTCTCTGATTATTCTCTTTTGAAGAGTGGTATCTGAAACTTTTTGCAAGCTGTCGTATGCTGTCCAGAAATGGGCAATATCAATGGTTGATACAATTCCCGATTGAGAAAAAGCATTTGTACAAACAAATGCAAACAGCACAAATAATCCTTTCTTCATAAGTAAATTATGTTATTGATTCAAGTAATATAGAAAACCCTGACCAATACCTAATGTCGTCATTTCCAAGGGTGCTGTTGCTTCCTCGCCATAAAAAAATGGAAAGATGATGTGGTAAGATTCAGTTTTAGCTTCTTGATCAAGAAATACTTGTATTTCTGTTGGAAGAGACAATTCGGATGGGCTTTTCCCATAGGCGAACAACTCTTGATCCACCTGTTCTTGAAGTGTTTTGGGAATTCCCCTTTCCCATTGAAACAGAAAACGACGAATCGCTCGCTCTGTAACTTTTAAAATAGAAGCAAGCTCCGGTTCCTCGCTTGTCCAAACAATGGGAGTACAAAAGTTCCTTTTTAACAAGGCACTAGTCCCAAATCGGCTGCTGTAGTCTGTTGTAAATCGATTGGTCCATCCTCCTTTCAAATCATCTGCTATGTTCAAAACCACCGCTACCTCTTGTGGAGTGTTTACTTGCTTAGACTGAATAAAAAATTCAATTTCATTTTCAATATTGAGAGCTTGTAGTTGCTTAATATAGTTCAGAATAAATGGCTTTGCCATTGGGTTATAATTACCGATCGGTAAAGCAAGGTCCCCTTTTTTACCGCCTTGTAATAATGAAAGGTATTTTTCAAAACGCGCGCTTCCTGCAGGCATCTCATACAATGCCAACATCGTATCTAATATTGGAAGAAGTTTGAACAAGGTTAATTAATAAAATCAATACCGGTAAGATTCCAATTTCGAAAGCTACCGATTATTAAGTATTCAGGATCGTGAACCGTTGTAAAATTCAACTCCCATTCTTGATCAGGGGTGCCCTTTTGTTCGAGCGACAAAAAGACCGGCAAGAATTCTTGTTGAAATTTTTCAGATTTCAATTCAATTCCAATTTTACTGAAATCCGCCTTTAATTGCTCAAACAATTGGGATTCAATGGACGGGTATTCATGAACCAACTGATCAAGAAACTGCCGTTGCCAAGGATGAGGACCACCAGGCTCTGCTTTTAGCACTGCTTTGATTTTCTTACCGGAAGGGGAAAATAAAAATTCACAATTATAGCTACTATTGCTCGGTTGAATCAAGTCTTCTTCCAAAACCACCCTTCCAAAATCCGCGTCGCTGAAAACTTCATGTATCTTAAATGTTTTGTACTCCATACAAATGGGTTATGCTTTGGGAGCAGTGATCTGGAGCGAATTGAACATGTGTTCTGCAAGTTTTTCATATTTCTCATAGTCCACAAATGTTGCCGTATAGGTGATCAAAAAAACGGCCCCTTTTATTAAATAAGCTTTCGATCTAATTTTCAAGAGAACGCCTCCCGAAGTCATCGTATACACCAAGTGATAGTAAGCTCCTTTTTGATCTTCCTTCAACTCGCTTTCATTGATTCCAACTCCTACGCCCATTTTCCCTAATTGTTGCTCCGAAATTGTTCTGTATTGTTCTAAGGTAAAACTAGTTTCTTGGTGCTTTTGAACCAGAACGTTTACATTTTCTTTAAATCGATCGTTGGCGGCTTCCAAAGGAGAATAGAAAATGGCAAGTGTACCCATAACATGATTGGTATCAATTTGCCAATTCGAAGGAACTTGAATTGAAAAAGTGGTATTAGTGAAGTCTTTCCATTTAGGTGCGTTTTGTCCAAACACGAAATTGCTAAACAGAATGATTGTTGTAAGAAGGAGTTTGAATTGTTTCATATACACGCTTTAATAAAAAAGGTATCAGCAATCACCGTAATATGCGATGGAATGTCTGATACCTTTTTGAGGTGAGGTCCCGACCAGATTCGAACTGGTGTAGGAGCTTTTGCAGAGCTCAGCCTAGCCACTCGGCCACAGGACCGTTTTTCAACGAAGTGGCGCAAAACTAGCAATTTTATCGGATATTTGAGCCATTACTTTAGAAAGATTTATGCAAAGAATACCAGAATCCGAATTGATACTCAATTCCCGAGGCGCTGTTTATCACCTTGATATTCATCCTGATGAGCTCGCTACTACCGTTATTACCGTTGGCGATCCCGATCGCGTAGCGGAAGTTAGCAAGTATTTTGACCAAATAGATGTTAAAAATCAACACCGCGAGTTCATCTCCCACACCGGTACGCTTAACGGAAAAAGGTTAACGGTTGTTTCGTCGGGAATTGGGCCCGATAACATCGACATTGTTTTAAATGAGCTGGACGCCCTTGTTAACATCGATTTTAAAACACGAACAATAAAGCCTGAATTAACATCTTTGCAAATTCTCAGAATCGGAACTTCAGGTTCCTTGCAAGCAGATATTCCGGTAGACCATTTCGTGGCTTCAACTCACGGTTTAGGGATTGACAATCTTCTGCACTTTTATCGGAATACTCAAAATGCAGAAGAGATGGCTCTTTTGGAAGCATTTAAAACCGAGACCCAAATCCAACATCAGTTTTCAGAACCTTATATCCACGGAGCCGGGGCCTCTTTGTTAAAAAAATTCACTGACGGCTACCATCAAGGAATTACTGTTACCTGCCCGGGGTTTTATGGCCCACAAGGAAGAGTACTTCGTTTAGGACTGGCCAATCCTAATTTTGTAGATCGCCTTACAAACTTCAGTTTTGGCAACTATCGAATCACCAATTTTGAAATGGAAACTTCGGCAATCTATGGCTTAGGAAAATTATTGGGGCACCAGTGTTTAAGCCTTAATGCGATTATTGCCAATAGAGTTGCCAAACAATACTCTGCAAATGCAAAGGATGCAGTAGAAAAATTGATTGAAAAAACACTTCAAATAATCACTTCATAATAATCAATACCAATAACTTATAATGATAGTTCGTTTTATAAAATATCAAGGCACCGGAAACGATTTTGTAATACTCGACAACCGCAACAACGATTACAACCATTTATCTACAGAGCAGATCGCTTTTATCTGCCATAGAAGATTCGGCATAGGCGCCGACGGATTAATGCTACTCAACAACCACCCCAATTTCGATTTTGAAATGAAATACTACAATGCGGATGGAAAAGAGGGAAGCATGTGCGGGAACGGAGGTCGATGCTTGGTTAAATGCGCTTACCACCAAGGAATTCGAAAAGACAGCTATCATTTTATTGCAGTTGACGGACCACACGACGCTGAAATAGACGACAAAGGCACCGTACGTCTAAAAATGCAAGACGTTACAAAAGTTAAAGAATTAAGCGGCGGCGACTTTGAATTAAATACCGGATCACCTCACTATGTAAAGATCGTTACACAGCTCGATGCGCTAAATGTATTTCATGAAGGGAGAGCTATTCGATACAATGACCATTACGAGAAAACAGGCATCAATGTAAATTTCATTGAAACCGAAACATCCGACACAATTAAAGTAAGAACTTACGAACGAGGAGTAGAAGATGAAACCTATTCTTGCGGCACAGGAGTTACTGCCGCAGCCTTGGTCAGCTATCACAATGAGATTGGCTTTAACAGCGTACTGGTGCATACTAAAGGCGGTAGCCTTAGGGTAGAATATGAACGAATTGACGAGAACACTTACAATAACATTTGGCTTTGCGGACCTGCCGAGCGTGTATTCGAAGGAGAAATTAAAATAATTTAACACTCGAATTAAAATAATCGTTAATTTCACTTTAGTCAACCTATTTAAAGAACTAAAGCTCAAACGATTAGTATGGAAAGCATCTATATTACTTTAGGTCTGTTTTCCCTTGCTGTTACAAGTTGGGTGTTTCTAAAAAACCCAAAAGCCATGCGCCAAAGCCCCTCAACTGCCATGATATTGGCATTTGGAGTGATCCTTTACGGCTTCTACGAACGTCAATCACTTACCTTAGGCATGTGCGCATTTGGAGCCGGAATGCTTCTAGCCTTGTACGACACGTTCTTAAAACGCGAAAAAGCAGTTCACAAGACCAGTATTACCAAAGAGCCTACCCTAAACTAACTTGCTTCTAAAATAAGCTACAAGCAACCCATCCTTTAGTGGTTTCCTTGTAGCTTTTTTTATGCCCTTTCATTTACATCATAGTT
>DGDD01000262.1 GCA_002385265.1 Chitinophagaceae bacterium UBA3961 | reverse complement strand
AAAAGTATTCGCTAAAATACAAATTGACCTTCTTAGGTTATCTCCAGCCGCCTCCAAGCGCCTGATAAATATTAACCATTGCATTCATTTGCTTTTTCTTGGTTTCAATGAGTTCGAAACGAGCATCCAACGCTTCTCGTTGTGTGAGCAATACTTCCATATAGTCGGCACGAGCTGATTTAAAGAGGTTGTTCGAAATGGTAACCGATTGATTCAACATTTCCACTTCTTTGCCTTTTTTATCAAAGGTCTGCTCCAAGTTTTGTATCATCGACAATTGGTTCATTACTTCCATGTAGGCTGTTCGAATAGAACGTTCGTAATTAAAAACTGCCTGTGTTTGTTTTGCATTGGAATTATAATACTCCGCTTTAATTGCATTTTTGTTTACAAGTGGGCCAGCCATATCTGCCGCTAAACCGAATAGAATGGATTCGGGAGTACTGAATAGAAATCGAGGACTGAAGGCTTGATATCCGAGGGCTGCTGAAATTCCCAATGAAGGGTAGAATTTTGCTTTCGCCACTTGAACATCAATTTTTGCCGCAGCCAATTCATTTTCTGCCTTCTTAATATCAGGGCGATTCGATAATAATTGAGAAGGCAAGCCTGCATGAATGGCTTGTACGCTCATGGTTTCGAAATCACTCGTGGTTCTAACGATCGATTGAGGGAATCGACCTAATAAGAAATTGATCCTATTTTCTGTTTCTGTGATCTGCTGTTGGATACCATAAAGCATGGCCTGGGTATGGAGCACTTGAGCTTCAAATCGACGTACAGCTAGTTCCGTAACGTGAGCCGACTCTTTCTCCAGTCGAACAATTCTCAATACATTGTTTTGCAATTCAATGTTATTTTTAAGAATCTCCAATTGCTTATCGAGAGCCAACAATTCATAATAGGAATTAGCGATTTCTGCAACAAGTTGAGTTACCATGAAATTCTTTCCTTCGATGCTGGCCAAGTAACGAGAGACAGCGGCTTTTCGCGCATTTCTGAGTTTGTGCCAAATATCAACTTCCCAAGTGGCTACTGCTCCAATTTTAAAATCAGGCAAAGGATCCGGCATTTCCTTGCCCGGTTTGATTTCGGTAGTGGCGTCGTTAGCGCCTTTGCTGGTGTATCGTCCCACTTTCTCTACCGCAGCACCTCCACCTGCACTAACAAAGGGCAGGTACTCCCCTTTTCTGGCTTGAATCTCATTTTTTGAAATTTCTATTTCTTGCAATAGGATGTTTAGTTCCTGATTGTTTTTAAGTGCCGTGTCAATTAAGGCTGCAAGAAAAGGATCATTAAAATAATCTTTCCATGAAACAGCACCTGAATTGGCACTATCGGAAGATCCGGCAAATGCTGCCGGAGTTCCGTTGCTCTCAGTCTTTTGATTCAACACCGGTGTTTTACAGGCATGTATACCTGCTACCAGAGACATCAAAAGAATTGATCTATTTATTTTACTCAATAACATGATGGTCTTTTTAATTTTTAATTCTGTAGCTGATTAATGCTTTTTCTCAGTTGGTTCATCGTCATCGTTTACAACTTCTTCTTTACCAACCAATCCTTCTGTTAGCGGATCATCATATTCATCGCGAATCATTTTCTTGCCTTCAGACAATCGACCGAAAATGTAGTACAAGCCCGGAACGATGATTACTCCAAATAAAGTTCCAAGAAGCATACCACCCGCAGATGAAGCACCGATGGTTCTATTACCGATGGCACCGGGCCCGGTTGCAAACAACAACGGAATCAAACCGGCGATGAAGGCAAAAGAGGTCATCAAGATGGGTCGGAAACGCACTTTCGCTCCTTCAATGGCTGCTTCCAACACCGTTGAGCCTTGTTGGTGTTTTTGAACTGCGAATTCCACAATCAATACTGCGTTTTTACCCAAAAGGCCCACTAACATTACCATACCAACTTGTGCATAGATATCATTTGAAAGCCCCATCAATTTCAACAGCAAGAAGGCACCGAATACACCTATTGGCAGTGAAAGGATCACAGCAAATGGCAACAAGAAGCTTTCGTATTGTGCGGCCAAAACCATGTATATAAAGGCCAATACAATTAAGAAGATGTAAAGTGCTTCATTCCCACGACCCACTTCATCTTTTGACAATCCCAACCAGTCGATATCATAGCCGCGTGGGAGTTTTTTCGCTTCTTCTTGAATAGCGGCAATGGCTTCACCACTACTATAACCTGCTGCAGGAGCACCATTGATGGCAGAAGATAAATACATATTGTAACGCGTGATTTCATTCAAACCTTGCGACTTTTTCATTTTCATGAATGCAGAGTAAGGCACCATTTCATCGCGGTTATTTTTCACGTACAGTTTCAACACATCTTCCGGTAAAGCTCTGTATTCGGGAGATGCTTGCACATATACTTTAAAGAAGTTACCGAAGCGAATAAAACCCAACTCATAAGTACTACCAATCATAATAGAGAGGTTGTCCATGGCTTTACCAATGGAAACGCCTTTCTGCATGGCTGCTTTGTTGTCGATCTCCAATTCATACTGAGGATAGTTGGAAGCGAAAAAGGTGAACAATCCGGTTAGTTCTTTTCTCTTCTTCAATGCAGTCATGAATTCTTCGTTCACTTGCCCGAAAGCTTTGTAGTCATCTGAATTTGTTTTATCTAACAAACGCAACGAGAAACCACCCGCTGCTCCATAACCGGGAACGGCCGGGGGTTGGAAGAATTCAATTACGGCACCCGGAATGTCTTTTGATTTTTCTTCTAACTCTTCAATGATTTTCACTACCGAATTCTTTCTTTCTGACCAATCTTTCAAGTTGATCAAACAAGTACCGGCATTAGAACCACGACCTTCAGTAAGTACTTCATAACCGGCAAGTGCTGATACAGACTGCACCCCTTCTACTTCTTCAGCAATTTTCTGTAGCTTCTTAGAGATATCATTGGTACGTTCCAATGTAGACCCAGGAGGGGTTTGAATAATTGCATAAATCATACCTTGGTCTTCATTCGGAATGAACCCGGCAGGAAGTGATTCGGAGGTAAACCAAAGACCTGCGCAGAATGCGATTAGTATCCCCCAGGTAACCATCTTTCTATTAGCAATTTTCCTTAAAAGACTGGCATACCTACCTGTAACTCTTTCGAACCATCCATTGAATAAGTCGAGTAACTTATCAATCGGATTTCTCTTTTTCGGTTGTCCATGTGTGTTTTTAAGAATCATGGCACATAGCACAGGAGTAAGTGTTAGTGCCACAAACCCTGAGATTACGATAGAAGTTGCCATGGTAATGGAAAACTGTCTGTAAAAAACTCCCACGGGCCCGGTCATGAACGCTACCGGAATAAACACGGCGGTCATCAATAAGGTAATGGCAATAATGGCACCACTGATTTCATGCAACACTTTCAATACTGCCTTGTAGGGTGTTAGGTGCTCTTCTGCCATTTTTGCGTGTACTGCTTCTACTACTACAATGGCGTTATCCACCACAATACCAATGGCCAATACCAACGCGAAAAGTGTGATCAGGTTAATGGTAAGTCCGAACATTTGCATGAACACGAAGGCTCCTACCAAAGAAACCGGTACCGCTAAAGTAGGAATTAAGGTTGAGCGCCAATCGCCCAAGAAAACAAACACTACAAGGGCCACCAGAATAAAGGCTTCTGCAAGTGTGTGAATTACTTTTTCAATAGAAGCATCAAGAAAGCTTGATACATCGTAACTAATTTGGTAATCCATACCCGGAGGGAATGAACCTTCTTTGATTTCTTTCAGCTTTTCTTTTACCTCTTTAATAACATCGCTTGCGTTACTACCATAAGTTTGTTTTAGGGTAATGGCTGCAGAGGGATGTCCGTCCATATTAGAATAGATATCATAAAATTCACTACCCAACTCTACATCTGCCACATCAGCCAAGTGAAGAATTTCACCA
>DGDD01000012.1 GCA_002385265.1 Chitinophagaceae bacterium UBA3961 | reverse complement strand
TATTTGTTCTTCGAGTAAAGCCCATCAGGACTTACTGTAAAGCCTTCCATGGTGTTTTTGTCAGCGTCAATTCGAGGCCAACCAATTTGAACTAAAGGATTTTTTCGAACAAGAATCTCGGTACAATGGCTAACATCAAACTCATTCCGAGAAAGTATGGGATAATAAGAAAGCACTTTTTTTACATTCTGAAGCTGAAGCGACTCAAAATGATTCACTATCACCGAAGTTGCTTCGGCAAAAGCTTGTGGGTTTAGTTCCAGTCTTTTCTTTAAATAAGTGTCCCTTAGTGCTTTTTTCAGCATAGTGTCTCTTTTATTGACTCGCTCAACGAATCAGCTAAAGCCTTAACAAAGAGATTACCAGGATCGTCTACATCGGGTACTGAAGCTAACTTGGGGTAACCGGTCCAACGAACCAAATCATTTTCGTAAGTTGAATCATACCCTACGAAAACCCAACCAGCTACAGAGATTTGTCTGTTTTTGCAAAAGTCCGCAGTTAACAATGAATGATTTAAACTTCCAAGATAATTACGGCTCACTAAAATTACTTTTGCGTGAAGTACAGCAATGAGATCAGTGATAAAAATATCTTCATTTATCGGTACCTGTATACCTCCTGCACCTTCAACTATTAAGGTACGAGAAATTTGTGGAACCTGTGCAACAATTTTTTCAAGGGCAATATCAACTTTTTCAATCCTAGCGGCTTGATGTGGAGATGCTGGGGTTTCAAGTTCATAAACAGAGGGATGGATAACCGAATTCTTGTTTGAAATCAATTTTTTTACCGTAGCAGCGTCGGTATCGGGGTCTCTTCCCGCTTGAATGGGCTTCCAATAATCGGCTTTCAAGGCTTCCACTAAAATTGCTGATACAATTGTCTTTCCTACTCCGGTTCCAATTCCGGTTACAAAAAACACATTTTCCTGTGTCATAAACACCTTTACTTTACTCGGTTCAGAAAAATTGAGAAAATAGTAGTGCCGTAGTTGCGAGCTGTGGCAAATTGTTCTAAATGTTCGTAGTTATTTCGTGGAGTATGCTCCAATACAAACCATCCTCCGGGTTTCAGTAAATTTTTCTCAAAAATTTTTAGTGGCAACTCATCAATTGTAGTAAGCGCATACGGAGGTCCGGCAAATATAAAATCGAATTGCCCATTGCATTGCTCAATGAATTTGAATACTTCCATTCGCACTACCTTGAGTTGCGCTAATTTCAATGCGGCGGCAGTTTTGCAAATAAACTCGTACATCTCCGGATCTTTTTCTACAATGGTGAGCTCCTTTGCCCCTCTTGATGCCAGTTCATAGCTAATGCTCCCCGTTCCGCCAAACAAGTCTAAAGTTTGAATTCCTTCAATTTCAATATTGCTTTGAATGATATTGAAAAGCCCTTCTTTTGCTATATCGGTTGTTGGTCGGGTGTGCGGCATTTTAGCCGGCGGATTAATTCTACGCCCACCTAAAGATCCACTTATGATACGCATGTACTCATCGATAAAATGGGTGAAAAATAATGCGAGGGATAATCTTGAGACCCGTCTTCCGAATCAAAGTATTGGCCGGTTTCTGTATAAAGTTCGATCCTAAAGTACTTATTGAGTTCTGAATACAAAACAGAATCTTGTTGAATCATTCCGGATACTTTTATAGACACTTGATCCAACGAAACTTGATGAAAATGACACACACTCAGCAAGTACCAACTAATGTCTTCCGGTTGTTGATATTCATACATTTGAATAATCATTGGTTGCCCGTTATTATACAACCGAATTAGAACCCTGCCATGATAAAAAACCAGATACAGCTGCTTCCCCTGATTCATATGCAACAAATCTGATTGCATAAACAAACTTTGAATATGCCAATACTTTCCGGGCTTTACCAAAGTTTGAAAAAAGCTGTGTATTTCGCGAGGAATTTTATATAGTACCGAGGTTTGAAATGAGTCGTTCTTATCCACTAGTACGAGCCCACGATTGGCCGATCCTAATAAAGCGTCGGTTACTGCTTTATTCCCGTCTCCCTGCAACAGATGATCCGGTAACAGGTGAACATCCATAAAATTATAGGCAATTATTACATCCAATCTGGTGTGGTCTAAATCCGACTGTTCTTTCCAGAACTGCTTCAACTGATCGGCAACAGTAATTCCTTCAAGCGTATCAATTTCGCAATGCAACCAGCGCTGCACTTTCTGATTACCCGTATTTAACCATACGGCCGTAAAATGATGCTCTCCCAATTCCGTCCACAATCGGTCGGAATCCATCACTTCGCCAATTTTAATATCGATAACCGGTTTAATCATACAGATTCGCAATGATACTATAAATTACTGGATACTACTGTACCCTAACTGATTTTTTACCTTTCGGCTTTGCAAAAATACGCTTAGGTTTGCAAACGGATATGAGTGAGCCAATAATTGATTCTTCTTTACAAGTGACCACCAGTAGGTCACAAATCATTAAAATTGCGCTGCCGATCAGTTTCGCGATTCTGATTCCCCAATTGAACTTTATTACCAACAATGTTTTCTTGGGGCATTACAGTGATCAAGCGTTGGCTGTAGCAGGCGTTACGGGTGTTTTTTACCTAATTTTTGCAGCTATTGGATTTGGATTGAACAATGGAATGCAAGCACTCATTTCCCGTAGGGCTGGAGAAAACAGGCCCGAAGAAATTGGTAAAATTTTCAATCAAGGTGTCTTTATTTCATTGGTGATAGCCCTCATGGGGATTATTCTCACCTATACTTTAGTACCGCACGTTTTCAAACTCTTTATTTCGGATTCAACCAGATACAACCAAGCAGTTCACTTTCTTTACATTCGAATTTGGGGCCTCCCCTTCTTGTATATTTATCAGATGCGCAATGCATTGTTGGTAGGAACCAACCAAAGCAAATATTTGGTTGCCGGAACCATTGCAGAAGCACTGAGCAATGTGTTACTCGATTACCTATTAATTTTTGGAAAATTTGGCTTCCCCCAGTTGGGCTTCAATGGTGCCGCTTACGCCTCCATATTTGCAGAAATGATTGGTCTTTTTGTGGTGTATTGGGTGATTCATGCCAAGGGTATTGGAAAACGTTTCAAACTGTTCAGTGATTGGTCGTGGGATCCTGAAAATATGAAGCGTATCTTGAAAATGTCCGCTCCACTGATATTTCAACATGCCATCAGCATCATGAGTTGGGAGTACTTTTTCCTTTTGATAGATGGTCATGGTGCGCAAGCATTGGCAATTTCAAATACCATGCGGAATGTATTCGGTTTCTTTGGATCCGTTACCTGGGCTTTTGCCGCTACCAGCAATACCATGGTAAGTAATTTGATCGGACAAAAAAAACAAGAAGAAGTATGGACATTGCTTTATAGAATTATTCAATTAAGTACAGGCTTCTCAATATTGATGGCTATTTTATTGAATTTGTTTCCGGAAACCTTCCTTTCAATTTATGGTCAAGATGCAAGCTTTGTAAAAGCAGCCATTCCCGTAATAAGAGTTGTTTCAAGTGCCATGATTCTTATGTCGTTCTCAACAGTTTTAATGAATGCTGTTACAGGAAGTGGCAATACTAAAATAACGCTGCTTATTGAAGCATACACCATTGTTCTCTATTGCACTTATGTGTACTTGGTATTGGATTATTACTTTTTACCGATTGAAATAGGCTGGATGAGTGAATGGATCTATTGGATTGGAATCTGTATTCCATCGTGGTGGTATATGAGGGGAGAAAAATGGAAAAATAAAGAGATCTAATCTTGAAGTTCCTTCAATAGCTTGCTTCCTTCTTGTTTTACCCACTGTTCCTCTGTATTATTTGCAGGCATTTTTTGAAGCACTTGCAAGAAAGTAAGGGCTTTCGTTTCTTCTTCTTTTTTTTGAAAGCATCGGGCTAAATCCAAATAATTTTGAAGTAGTTGAGGGTTCAGTTGTTTACTTTTTTCATAGTATTTGATTGCATCATCCAAACTGGCTGCAGGCAAAGCTCCAAAAGTTACTTTTACCAACCACTTTTCAAAACTCGATAAACTACTTACTTCTAAATGCCAGCGGGCCAGAACGTGGTATGCTCGGGCATTTCCGGGATCCAATTGAATGGCCTTTTCAGCATAACGCTTGATGTCTTTTACTGCATTAATTTTAGCCTGACCTGATTCCGATAAAGCAGCTCTCCCCATAGCCACCGACATCACAAAATTGGCATCGCTACTATTAGGATTCATTCTCAATGCTTGTTCAGCATACTGCTTAGCCGCTTTGTTATAGGCCTTCTCTTGTTCTTTTGATTTCTGACGCTTTCCGAGAACACTGTATAGCTCGCTTATTTTACAAATTGTAGTAATTTGACCCGGCTGTGCTTTTGATGCTTCGAGGTATTTGTTCAACGCTGCTTGATCATTGAACTGTCGTTCCAATTGCTGCGCTTCCTTTACAAATGGATGTATTTCTTGAGATGAAGTATCAACATTGAAAAAAGCAAACAGTGTTATCCAAAATAGTCTCATACATTTAGTTTGAATACGTCTTGTGCAAACGAATGCCCAATTTTCCTTCAAACTGACGAACCGGCGGATTTAACTTGTAGATGCTCACAACCGATTCTAAGATTTGCGGATAGGTTTCTTTTAATTTAATTGAGATCCTAAGAGCCACTTGCTCTAATAAAGGCGTTGGAATGTCCATTTGAACTTTCACAATTTCAAAAACGGCGGCGTAGTCGATGGTTTCGCTCAATTGAAAAAACACGGATTCAGGATCTTCTTGGTAGTTCAGGATCACAGAAACTTCAAAGGGGGCGGCTAATACCGGTTCCCCTTCGAAAATTCCATGTTTGCTATACAGCAATAAATCTTTTAATTCAATTGTAACCATCCTTTTAAATGTTTAAACGAGGCCTTTAGCAGAAAGGTAACGTTCTGCATCAAGCGCCGCCATACACCCGCTACCGGCTGCTGTTACTGCCTGACGATAGATTTTATCTTGTACATCTCCTGCAGCGAATACGCCTTCAACATTGGTTTTTGATGACCCTGGAATGGTTTTGATATAACCCGCCTCATCCATATCTATATATTCACTAAAAATATCTGAATTGGGCTTGTGGCCAATGGCTACGAAGAAACCTTGAACAGGGATGGTTTCTGTGGCACCAGATTTCACATTTTTGATACGAACCGCCTCAACTTTGTTTTCTCCAATAATTTCATCTGTTTCGCTATTCCAATACACTTTGATGTTTGGCGCATTCAGCACTCGGTCTTGCATAACCTTCGAAGCACGCATTGCTTCTTTACGTACCAACATATGAACAGTTGTACAAAGCTTTGACAAGTACAAGGCTTCTTCAGCTGCTGTATCGCCTGCACCAACAATAGCTACTTCTTTGCCACGGAAAAAGAAACCGTCACAAACGGCACATGCACTTACTCCAAAACCATTCAATCGCTCTTCGCTCGGCAACCCAAGCCATTTTGCAGAAGCACCTGTTGCAATGATGACTGCATCGGCTTCAATTAATTTTTCTTCATCAATCCACACTTTAAAAGGCTGAGCCGAAAAATCAACTTTGGTTGCCAATCCATATCTGATATCAGCACCCATTCTAACAGCTTGTTTTTCGAAATCAATCATCATTTCCGGACCTTGGATACCTTCCGGATATCCGGGATAGTTTTCAACCTCAGTAGTAATGGTCAACTGACCTCCGGGTTGAATTCCTTGGTACAAAACAGGTTTCATGTTGGCACGGGCTGCATAAATTGCCGCAGTATAACCTGCTGGTCCTGAGCCTATTATTAAACAATGTACTTTTTCACTACTCATAGTATCTTTTCTTTAATTGGGAGCAAATTTAGGATATAATGAATTGCATATTTGTGCGTAAGCGCACATGTGAATAACCTCTATTTAGGTATAACAATGGTTTTTACCATAACGGCATAACCGCCAAAATAACCCAGAGCGCCGTTACTGATATTCCCTAATACTTTGGTGGGAGACGAAAATGGATTACCGATGGAAGCATAACTATATTCGATGGTGCGCCAAAAGTCGTAGGTTGCTTTGTCAATATTGCAATGCTTAAAACTAGCGGTATCTCCACGTTTAAAGTAAGAAGCATTTTTATCTTCTGTAGTATCGTTTCTGTTGATTCCACGGTC
>DGDD01000186.1 GCA_002385265.1 Chitinophagaceae bacterium UBA3961 | reverse complement strand
TCGAAGGTTTTCGCCAACGAATAGTTGAATGTAAGACAAATATTAATATCTCTAACAGATGTTCGAAAATAAATTTTTAAATAGAGGTAAACCGTAAGTATTTGTATCTATAACATATTTATATGAACGAGACCCTAAAACAATCCTTAAAATGACAATCCATCTCACTTATACAGAAATTAACAGACGTTAATCTTTAGATTCATTTTAGACTTTAAAATATCTATAGTTTAAAATGTCTTACATCGAAAAGTCAAGACAAGCAGCTAACTATGCTTGATGACTAGTTGGAAATAACCCGGTTTTAATAAAAGCATTCATTATTTCTTAAACGTAAACCCTTTGGGTGCTTTTAAGTATTCATAATCGTACATGTTCACGAACAAGTAAATTGGCTTTTCCAGCCCTTCGTAAGTGATTTCATAGCGATCGAGTAAGCCGCCGTCCATGATTCCATTAGGAGTTTTGAATGGACAACAGCTACCGGTTCGGCGGTACTTTACTACCTGATTATCCGGGCCAAGCAATGCATTCAAAAAACGTTGCTCATTCTTTACTGCGTCACTGAAAGGGCCGCCCACTCGTATGGGGTTAGACTCCGTGTATCCATAGCTTTCATCAGTAGACACTTCCGTTAGCTGAAACGTGCTTTCATCAAGCTTTGCCATGGTGTTTGTATTGGGATACTTTGAGGAGGAAGAGGGCGAAGAAGAAGAGGAAGAAGAAGACTTCTTCGAACTGCTGCATTGCACAAATAGAAGGCCGATGGCCATTACATAAATTAGTTTGGTCATACACTAAGATTTTTAAGGTATAAGTCAGATGCGCTCTATTTACAAATTACATAAAAAAAGGGAAAGATGATGTGGGGAAGTTATAAGTTATGAGTAGTGAGTTTTAAGGAGTTGTTGAGTTTTTTAGTTTTTAAGTTGTTTAGAATAACGCACCATACAGACTCGTCAGAAGCGGCAACCGTAATCCTAAACACAATCCTACCAATCCTCCTAATCCTAGCCAAAGGGTTGTTGAGTTTTTTAGTTTTTAAGTTGTTTAGTATACCGCACCATACAGACTCATCCGAAGCGGCAACTGTAATCCTAAACACAATCCTACCAATCCTTCTAATCCTAGCCAAAGGGTTGTTGAGTTTTTTAGTTTTTAAGTTATTTAGTATAATGCACCATACAGACTCGTCAGAAGCGGCAACCGTAATCCTAAACACAATCCTACCAATCCTCCTAATCCTAGCCAAAAGGTTGTTGAGTTTTTTAGTTTTTAAGTTGTTTAGTATACCGCACCATACAAACTCATCCGAGGCGGCAACCGTAATCCTAAACACAATCCTACCAATCCTCCTAATCCTAGCCCCAAAAAAATGAGAGGCGCCGAAGCGCCTCATCCTGTATATCTTTTAATCCGGAAATCTTGATCTGATCATCATTGAATTTTCTTCCCCGTCATCTCCTGCCCTCCCTGATACAATATCAATCGATCCACTTCTCCCTTGTCATTCTTAAAGAACTGAATTTGTGCATTCACCACTTTCAAAAAGAACTTGGTGTCGGATTCAGGAAAGAGCTCGAAGGTTGGCTGGCCGGTTGGACTCACTTTCAGGGTTCCCTTATCTACCGAAATTTTCAATTTCAAATTGGAAGAAATCTCGTATTCACCCTCATAGGTCTTTAAGATACTCTCCGCCACCTGAACTTCTTTACGTGCATTCTCAAAAGGCTTTTTTGTAGGCTTCCAAACTTGTGGAAGGTCGGTGATGTTCTTGGTCAGAAGTCCATTGATTGCACCTTTTGCATCGCGGGTAAAATATAGTTCGGTTGGACTGTTTTGAAAATAAAACTTATCTTTTTCAAACATCAACAAATCAAACGCGGCTGCCCCTAATCGTTGTGATTGCAATCTGCCATTCGCCCAACTGATCTTACGCAAGTCGCCATCCTCGTTCTCAAACACACCGGTATACTCTTTTGCTTTTACAGAATCGATTTTTACAATCGTCTTAGGCTTGTTCAATCCCAATACAGCTTGTAACATCCGTTGCGAAACCTCAATTGGTGCAATGGCATTCGAATTTGAAAATACGGCAATGTACACGTCTTTTGAGGGAACGTAAATGCCGTTGGTTAAAAACCCATTGATGCCACCACTGTGTTGCACCAGTTTTTGCCCCTCAATTTCTCCTATACTCCAGCCATAACCATAACTGGTTTTCTTACCGCTTTTCAACACGTAGGGCACAAATGCCTTTTCCAACGTTTCTCTCTTAATGATCTTCCCTTCGTTTAATGCTTTGTTCCAGATATAACAATCGTTCACGGTACTCATCAAAGAACCGGCCGCATAGGGCAAGGTCATGCTTAAATAACTGGCGTTTTGTATTCCGGTTGGACCAGGCTCGTATCCTTGCGCTCGATTGGGTATCAATTTTGAATTGCTGCCATACAAACTATTCTTCATTCCCAAGGGTTGAAAAATGGTTTTCTCAATATAATCGGCATAGGTTATGCCGGTTATTTTTTCGATGATATAACCTAATAGGAAATAGCCCGAGTTATTATAGTTCCACTTCTCCCCTGGAGCAAACTCAAACTTTTCGTTTTTAAACACATCAATAAGCTCGGTAGGTTTCATGTCGCGGGTCATCAGTTCCGATCCAAACTTCGCCATATTGGTATAACTCACAATACCGGAGGTATGGGTGAGCAGGTGTTCAATGGTTACTTTATAGCCTTGCGTGGGATAGTCGGGAATGTATTTGGTGATCTCGTCTTGCAAACTAATTTTACCTTCTTCCATCAATTTCAAAATAGCCACAGCGGTGAACTGCTTGGAGATGCTCCCAATTCTGAATACCATTTCGGTGCGCATGGGAATTTTGTTTTCCAGGTCGGCCATTCCAAAGGCTTTGTGGTAGAGAATTTGACCTTTTTGGGCGATAATGGCAGTGGCTCCCGAGCCCTTGGCAGGGAATGTTTTGTTGAGCATACTGTCTACCTGCTTTTCCCAGCTTTGTTGACCGAAACTAAATACGGTGATGAGGAGCAAGCAGCATGTAATGGCTATTTTTTGCATGGTGAAGGTTATTTGTGTGATTAGACGCAATTTGTAAGGATAAGTTACAGGGGAGGTGCTGAGTTTTGAGTTCTTTAGTTTTTTAGTTTTTTGACCACGGATTCGCGCAGATTAGAAGGGATTTACACAGATTAGCCTCCAATATGCAATTTGTCTGATTGTCTATTTTTAAACCGCGGCGGCGCAGCGAAC
>DGDD01000252.1 GCA_002385265.1 Chitinophagaceae bacterium UBA3961 | reverse complement strand
GAAATACAAAAAAGAAGAGGGAGAGGAACAGGGGGAATGCAGGAAGCGAGGAAATACAGAGAGACTGCTAGCGCAGCGTTTCCGCTGCGTTCGCTGCGCCGCTGCGGTGAACAATAACTTAATGATGAAACAGCCGTTGGAATTAATAATTAAGAATCAATAGTTGAAAAGCCGAAACACAGACTGCAAAAGAGCTAAATTGACTTTCCAAAAGGCGTACTCTCTTTGCGAAACCTTTGCGTTCTTCCTCTCTTTGCGGTGAGGTTACCATCTTTGAATTTCGAAAGGCTGAATTTACACTTATCGCAAAGCGAGTGCTGATTTGATTTCTGCCCAAATCAACCCGCTGCCGCCACCGTAATGATGCACTATGGGAATAAATGAATTCAAAGAGGCTATTTGCTGTTGAATATTTTGTTCTTCCTCATCACTTAAACCGGATCCTACCAAAACTGCATCAATAAGCGGATTTTTTTCGAGAAGCATGGAAACCGATTCCGAGCAAGTACATGAAATGCATGTCCACCCTTCTTCCTGTTCCAACAAGCGCTTCATCACCGCTCCAATCTCAGGATCTTTACAAATGGATACTATGTTTAAAGTTCTATTCATAACAAAAAATCCCGGCTGAGATTGCCCAGCCGGGATGATATATACTAAGCCTTCACCAATTGAATTTCTGCGAGTAAACGTACTTCTTCACTTACTAAAACACCGCCTGTTTCCAAAGCTGCGTTCCAGTTCAAACCCCAATCTGTGCGATTGATCTTGCCATTCAAAGTAAATCCTGCTTTCAAATTACCCCAAGGATCTTTGTTTACGCCACCGAATTCTACATTCAGAACAACCGGTTTTGTAACATCTTTAATGGTTAAATCACCTTTTAATTTGAATTCACTTGCATCTGAAGTTGCTTCAAAACCGGTGCTTTTGAAACTGATTTCAGGAAACTTTTCAGCATCGAAGAAATCTGCACTTTTCAAGTGACCATCTCTTTGCTCACTGTTAGTATTAACACTTCCGGTTTTTGCACTGAAACTGATCGAAGATTTTGTAAAATCATCACCTTCTGTAGTGGCACTTACAGTGAAGTCAGTAAAGCTTCCGGTTACAGTAGTGATCATCAAGTGTTTCACTTTAAATTGGAGTTCGCTGTGGGAAGGGTCTAAAGCCCAAGTTGTTGTTGACATTGTGTTATGTATTTTAAAAGTTTAATTTGCGTTGGTTAATTTCATGGGTACTTCCATTAAAAGGATTCTGCTATTAGCACTGGTTGCTTTTAAGTTAAACCCAGTGCTGTCTATAATTCCCAAACCATCTCTTTTGTTCAATTGTTGACCTTCAATTTCAAAACTTCCTTCTAAAACGAACGCATATACGCCATTTCCTGACTTTTTGATTTGATACTGGGTGCTTACTCCATTATCAAAATTCCCCATATGAAACCAAGCGTCTTGATAGATCCAAACGCCCTCATCATCGGCATTGGGCGACAATACCTGTTGCAATTGATTGTGACCTTTAGACGGATCAAGGGTAATTTGATCGTATCTGGGGCTTACATTTCTTTTATTTGGGTATACCCATATTTGAAGAAATTTTACCGCTTGGTCTTTGTTCTTGTTGTATTCACTGTGATAAATACCGGTTCCTGCACTCATTACCTGAACATCTCCGGATCTAATTACAGTGGTGTTACCCATACTGTCTTTGTGTTCCAAATCATCTTCCAATGGAATGCTGATGATTTCCATATTGTCGTGCGGGTGGGTGCCGAAGCCTTTTCCATCGGTTACGGTATCGTCGTTCAATACGCGTAACACTCCGAAATGCATTCTATCTGGATTGTAATAATGAGCGAAACTAAATGTGTGGTGGCTGTTCAACCAGCCCAAATCTGCGTGACCTCTCGTGTCTGCCGGATGATATATTGTTTGTGTCATAATCGTTTAATTTATACCACAAATTTGCGTTGATTTTCATGCTTGTTCCAATAATGTAGGTCAAGAAAAAAAGTTAATCTAGGTTAAGAGGGGGGGGGTAATTAATAATTAATAAGTAATAATTAATAATGAAACAGCCGGCAGTCAGGTTGATTGAAGTTTAGAGGAGGCTGAAATTTACTGAGCGAAGCAAAGTAAATTTTAGTCCCGCGTTGCGAAGCCGCTGCGATCGCTGCGCCGCCGCGGTTCAAATACAAACAATCGGACAAGTTGAATATTGGAGACCAATTTGTGTAAATCCGTTCAAAACTGTGCGAATCTGTGGTCAAAAAAAGCCTAAGGCCTAATGCCTACTATAACAATTTGATCAACTAACCTTTCAGCCATTGACTTTTCATCTTACTTAGAAATTCAGGAGTTACCCCAATAAAACTTGCGATTTGTTTTTGCGGCAGTGTATTTATTAGGGTGGGGTAGATGTTGCAAAATCGTTCGTAGCGCTCTTTGGCGGTAAGACTTAAATTTTCGACTAACCTCTGGCGACTGTTGACCAATGACTTTTCAGTCACAATTCTAAAATAGCGCTCCAGCTTTGGCAATTCATCAAACAACGCTAATTGATCTTTTCTGCTTAATAACAATAGCTCTGTGTTTTCAATAGCATCTATAAACAGGTTCCCGGGTTGCTCACTGATAAAGCTAAACATATCTGTGATCCACCAACCCGGCGGCGCAAACTGAAGGATGTGTTCAAATCCGTTATCGTCAATGGAATAAGAACGTAAGCACCCGGAAACTACAAAAGCTGCATCTTTTGCCACCTGATCAGCCTGCAAAAGGTATTGCTTCTTTTTGACCGTTTTCTTGCGCATACGATTCAGTACAACCGTAAGCTCTTGCTCCGTGATATTGATATGCTTTGAAAAAGTGTGAAGTAGTAATTCCATTTAAACTAGTAGACTGTCTATTGAAACTTGTGTGTAGTCATCAATATACTCAGTAATGTTTTTCAAATCTGCAAACTCTTCTTCTGTATGAATGCCTTTAATTACAATGCATTTCATGCCGGCATTTTGAGCACATAAAACACCTTTAGGAGCATCTTCAAAAACCAAACACTCTTCCGGTTGTAAGCCCATTCCGGCCGCACATTTCAAAAAGGTTTCGGGGTTTGGTTTGCTCGAACTTACATCATCGGCGCTAACCAGCGTATGAAAATAAGGACGTATGTTCAATCCATCAAGTACAAAATCGATATTGAACATGATGGCAGCGGAACCGATACTCATTTTTATACCTCTATCAAAAGCTTCTTTGATAAACGATTCTAAACCTGGGAGTAATTTTAATTGAGGGCGAAAAGCGGCTTGATACGCCTTTTCTTTTTCGTAACTCATAGCGTCTTTTTCCTCATAGGTAAACCTGCCTGGAAATATGCGCTCAAGTAATTCATGATTCTTGCCATAGCATTCCTCTTTCATTCGCTCTAAACTAATTGATGCACCTAAATCATTGAGAATTCGATGCCAAGCTTTGATATGGTACTCCATATCATCGATCATAGTGCCATTGAGATCGAAAACAAATCCTTTTATCATACGGTTGCAAGGTACTATTCAAGGGGGAGAATGCCAATTTTCAGCAATGTGAAAGCATGTGATATATGTCACTGTTTTTCAGCTTCTCAATGCTGAATTTTACAGTGCTATCAATTTGGTATGTTCATTCCCGGATGCGGTTGCAAGATCAATTCCGGGAAACTTTAAAAATTATTATTATGTTCTCTATTTTAAAAAGTTTGTTTGGAAAACCGGTCGATTTTCAATCTGTATTGAACAGAGGAGCCATCATTATTGACGTACGTTCCAATGGTGAATTCAAATCTGGCTCTGTAAAAGGCGCAAGAAATATTCCTCTAGATCAGCTTTCATCAAAAGTAAGTGAGTTGAAAAAGACAGGCAAGCCTATTATAACAGTGTGTAGAAGCGGAGCAAGAAGTGGGAAGGCAAAATCAGTTCTCGCAAATGCAGGATTGGAAGTCTACAACGGCGGACCATGGATTTCACTCGCATCTAAAATTAGTTAATATGAAACAGGTACTTTTCACAGGCTGGCATTTTGCAAGAATCCTTCGGATGGCTTTGGCATTGGCGATTGCAGTTCAGGGCATTGTTCAACACGATTTTCCGGTAATTCTAATCGGGTTTCTATTAGCCGCTACCGCTTTGTTCAATATTGGATGTTGCGGCCCTTCGGGCTGTTCGGTACCTACTAGAAGTGTAAAGTCGGAAGAAAAAGTGGAATTCGAGGAGCTTTGAATAGAATCAAATAGGGTACAGGCCTTAAAAAGTAAAGGCGTCGCAAACATTAGTTGATTGATAAAACCTCTTTTAAACGATGACAGTGGAACAACAAATAACTTGGTTCAGCCGAATTTTACGCTGGTTGTTAGGAACGTTCTTCATAACAACCGGAATTTGGTTTTACGAAAAGGGGGCTTGGCCCGCCATTTTATTTGGCTTGGTTATTTTTTTAACAGGTTTTTTGAAGCCAAAAAGATGTATTGAACAGGGAGATCTGTAAACATTTCTTAACTTTAGTGAACCCATGAGTATCTTTGCAGAGCACTCATGGGTGTTTTTTTAAAATCGAACCGAATGAATAAGTTTACTCTCATTGCAGGCATCGCTTTGATAAGTTTGGGATCATGTAAAAGCAACACGCCCGATAGCTCGGAAGACATCGTTGTTAACGTAGATGCGTCGGCTCCTGAATTGCCTGATTTTGAAGTGAAAGATGCTAGTGGGAAAGTGGTCAATCTAAAATCACTGAAGGGTAAAAACGTGTTGGTGAATATCTGGGCGAGCTGGTGTCCACCTTGCAAAGCTGAAATGCCGTCGCTCGCATCCTTGTATTCATCTGTTGATGCATCGAAGGCAACTTTTGTAATGCTGGCAATTGATGACGACTTTATGAACTCACTTCAATGGTTGAGTGAAAAAAATATCAAAGTACCTGCGTATTATCCCATGGGAAATCTTCCCGAATTATTCAACGTACAAGGGATTCCTGCAACATTTATTTTCAATAAAGACGGAAAATTGATCAAGAAAATTGATGGAGCCGAGAACTACAACACAGGCGGTTACAAAAGGCTACTTTCAAAATAATTCAAAAAAGAAATCAATGCATAACAAAAAGAGCGTTCATTTGGAACGCTCTTTTTGTTATGTTTTCATTTTGAAAACGGATTAACTCGAGGTGGATTATTTTATAACTCTGTATGTAGAATTTTATAGGCACTCAGGGGTAGCCCGGTTGTTTTTAGCTTGTTGAAACCTCCTTTTATATTGATCACTTTTTTAAACCCTCTTTCCAATAGAATAGAACAAGCGATCACGGACCTATAACCTCCGGCACAATGCACGTAATAGGTTTTATCTGGATCAAGCTGAGAAAGATTCTGATGAATAAAATCGAGCGGGAAATTCTGAACACCAAGAATGTGTTCACGTTCGTACTCACTGTTTCTTCTAACATCAAGTACAGTAGCGCCAACAGGCAAACTTTCAAATGATTGCGCAAAGGATTCAGGAGTTATTTCTTCTAAACCGGCTATTGGTTTACCTGCTACCGTCCATGCTTCCATTCCACCTTGCAAATAACCGAGTGTATAATCATAACCAACCCTAGCCAACCTTACAACGGCTTCCTCCTCTCTTCCAGGCTCTGTTATCAAAAGAATGGGTTGTTCCATATCAGTAATCAACGCACCGGCCCAAGGTGCAAATTGATCGTCCAATCCAATAAACCAAGATCCCGGAATATGCGCATGTGCATACGCTTCTTTGGAACGCGTATCCAACACAAGTGCATTTAAGCTTTCTTGAGCTGTCAGGAAATCAGTGATCGACAGTGGGGTAGTGCCTCGTTTTGAGATTTCTTCAATACTTAAGATTCCTCCTCTAACATTCATCAAAACGTTGGTAGGAAAGTATTGTGGAGGAGCAACCAGACCTTCTGTAACTTGTTTAACAAATTCATCCTCCGTTAAAGCGGGATTCAAGGCATAATTGGTTGCCTTTTGGTGGCCAAGTGTGTCAATCGTTTCCTTGCTCATGCTTTTACCGCAGGCACTACCGGCGCCATGACCCGGATATACAATTACTTCGTTGGCCAGAGGCATTATTTGAGTGTGCAAACTGTTGTATAGTTTTCTTGCCAATAGCTCAGGGGTAATTTCTTTTTTAACCTTTTGAACAAGATCGGGTCTGCCAACATCTCCAATAAACAATGTGTCGCCGGTAAAGATGCTGTTCTCTTTCCCATTTTCATCTATTAATAGAAAGCAACTACTTTCCATGGTATGACCTGGCGTATGGAGTAGCTTAATGTAAACATCGCCTAGCTTGAACAGTTCATGATCTTCTGCGATGTGTGCCTTATAGGCCGGAGCTGCAGTAGGCCCAAATACAATAGTGGCACCAGTTTTATGTGAT
>DGDD01000221.1:7711-8036 GCA_002385265.1 Chitinophagaceae bacterium UBA3961 | reverse complement strand
ATTACGCGCTCTAGTTGAGTTTTTTGAATGATACCTTCTTTTTTGAAATAGTTCAAACTAGCAAGATACGTACTGTGTTCACCGCCACCACTCACAGCAATATTGTGGTTGTGAGAAAGGGCGCCGCTGCGTTGAATTTCTTTCTGCCAATCGGTATTTGCACCTTTATCATCAGCCGGTGTAAAAGCCAAACCGTTTTTGCTTACGAAGTTGCGAAGCTCGGTAGCATTCATTACATCGAGTCTATTTGAAACAGTTTCCATACCAACATAACCGCTATAAGAAACAGTAGCTTGTCCTTTTTTACCTTTTTTGGTAGTGATAA
>DGDD01000221.1:0-7403 GCA_002385265.1 Chitinophagaceae bacterium UBA3961 | reverse complement strand
TTTACCTTTTTTGGTAGTGATAATGATAACACCGTTAGACGCACGGTTACCGTAGATCGCAGAAGCCGCCGCATCTTTCAGTACATCGATGGTAGCGATGTCATCCGGTGCTACCGTTGCAATGTCTGCACCTGGAACTCCATCAATTACATAGAAAACACCGGCACCAGCATTCAATGTAGAAGCACCACGTAGAATAACAGCCGCTGTTTTGTTAGGGTCACCACTGGCAGTGATGTTCAAACCCGGCACTTTACCTTGCAGCAACTGACCTACGTCTGAAATGGCACCGCGGTTCAGTTCCTCTGCTTTTACGCTGGTGATAGAGCTCGACAAGGTTTTCTTAGAACCTTTACCGTAACCTACTACCACCACATCGTTCAGGTTAGTACTGGAAGCTTCCAGGCTTACATTGTAATTTGTTTGTGATCCAACTGTAATTTCTTTGGTTCCGAATGAAACAGCAGAAATTTCAATTACATCACCATCCTTGGCTTTAATGGTAAAGACACCGGATGCGTTGGTGGTAGTGCCGCCCTTCGCACCTTTCACTTTCACGGAAGCCGCTTGAATCGGATTGCCACTACCGTCTGTAACTTTCCCGGTTACAGTCTTTAATTCCTGCGCCATCAGCATTCCAGGAAATAGTAAAAGGAGGAAAATAGCGTTGACTACCCTTTTTTTCACGAGAAGATACATCTCTTGCATAGCAGTCGTTTTAAAATTTAGGTTGTTAATAAATGATCGTTTACGCTCTTTTATGGCACAAAAGATTCCTAGCCCCGCTTTTCAGCAGAGTTTGCCTATTGATCCTTTGTGTTAGGAAAATCTTTTTAAAACTTCAATGTTGTTGGCAAATACTTAATAACCAGATCTTCGTAATAGGGCTTCAGCTTATTCCAATCGGGTGGCTCGGGAGATTTGGAATAAAGATCATACGGATTAAAGAGTTTTACCCATTTCAGCATCTCGCGATCGTGGTCGTCTAATAAATAGTCGTACGCACCTTCTCTATGCCAGGCGTAAAATGAGTGATAGCGAAGCATATACAATCCGGGTTCGGGTATGTAATTTTTCATCATTTGATACACATACTCGTCGTGGCCCCAGCTCATGTCTACATTACGTAAACCGCAGCCTTTTTTGTATACACCTAATTCAGTATTGTATTCAGGATTGTTGAAATCGGGATTGTTTTTGAAGAATTCAGGATACACTACTTTATCGGAATAACCACAACCTACAGGGAAGGTATCTCCCACTACGGCCCATTGTGGTTCGCCGAACAAACAGAGAACTTTACCCATGTCGTGCATCAAGCCGGTGAGTACCATCCAATCGGGGTGACCATCTTTACGAATGGCTTCTGAAGTTTGCAACAAATGTTGCAATTGGTCGAGGTCGGTATCGGGGTCGGAATCATCTACCAACTGATTAAGGAACTGAAACGCATCCCAAACCGTCATTTCCTTACGGTTGAATTGGAGAAACTCGTTTCTCTTCTCTTGAACAAAATCGTAAGTCTGATAAGTATGATTGAGGCGGTAGAATTCCTTTACGGTATCTCTGCCGGGAGTTTCGTAATTGCGGTATTCTTCAGTAGATTTTGAGGTAGCAATGGCTTCGGGATCCGGATAACGTTCCAGTAAGTCGTCTTCCCAATGATCCAGGCTCGCAAGAGGATTCTTCTCTTTTTCAGTGAATGGTTGGTTGGCTTGACCCATAGCAATCGAGTTTATTAAAAGCAAAATGGATTTATTTTTTCACATTTTTTTAAAGATGAACTACTTTATTTACGAAAAGGATTTCGTAAACCCCATTTGAGGAAAAATTTCACCTTTTTCGCGCAAATTTTAACCTACAAAATCAGTCCACTAATCCTACATACTAAATTTTCTAAAAAACAATTAGGCATTTCGCTTAGCTTATTACACAACACTCAATTCAGCAAAATGCTTTACTGTATTATATTACAGCTCATTGAATCACATTATTCAATAAACCTATTCATAATGTCTGTATATAATTGTCATTTTTACAATTGCTATTGACTCTAAAATGAGACAATAATGATCCTGTTTTAGGTGTCAATTGCAGTATTTGCTCGATTCTCTGATAAAAAGTAAACAATTGTGAACTTGTTTGTCCACTTTAACAAATCCAAAAAAAGACCGCGTTTAGAGAAGTGAATTAGCCTCGGTTGGAAAATTAAATTAGTGAGGCTTTGAAACTTGCTTAGCCTGATCTATCAAGCTATTTCTAGTGGCCACTTGTAAACTATCCTATAATGCTCTTGTTTTCAATTCTTTATACAGAGCTAAAATCAAAAAAGGAACCCTCTTTCGAAAGTTCCTTTTCTTGGTAGCGGGATCGGGAGTTGAACCCGAGACCTTTGGGTTATGAATCCAACGCTCTAACCACCTGAGCTACCCCGCCAATGGGCGGCAAAAATAAGGCATCTTAATGAATTGATGAAATTGTTTGCAATTTTCTGGTAAATTATTGTTGATCAGTGGGTTAAATGGCCTCCAATTAACTATAGAACTCCTATTTTTTACCAAAGATTCCCATTGTTAGCCTCTGGTATTCAAAGCGGATTCACCGAAAGTGCGCAGAAACTTCACTAAGCTTTTCGTTGCGAACCGTTGCGTACTTTGTTTCTTTGCGGTAGAGGGAAAAGACTGAATATTTGGAGTGCTTCATTACCGCAGCGGCGCAGCGGTCGCAGCGATAACGCAGCGCTAGCAGCCACTGTGGGTTTCATATCCCCCTGCTCCTGCCCCTCTTCCTTCTCTGTATTTCCTCCCTTCCCGCAACGGCTGTCGCCTGTCCCGTATCGTTCCTCTCGGGATAGACTCGACTGCTTTTGCTTTGCAAAACCAACCTCCTTCCTATATCCCCCTGTTCCTCCCCCTCTCCATTCTTGCTCTCGCCGGCTGTTTCATTATTAATTATTACTTATTAATTATTAATTACCTCTTGCTTTCTATCACAATCGGCCTCCCAATCACCGGCTCCTCAATTCTCACACTATGCTGCTCCGCAGCTGCCTTTAATCTCGTAATTGGCTCCTGCCAAGGGTGCAAGGCCAGCTTAAATTTCCCCCAATGCACCGGAATCACAAAAGCAGCCTTTAAATCCATCCCCGCTTGCGCCACTTCCTCCGGCATCATATGAATGTACTTCCACATCTTATTGTACTGACCACATTCCAATATCGCCACATCAAAGTAATCAAAACGTTCTCCAATCAACTTGAAATGCTCATCGTAGCCCGAATCACCTCCAATATAAATTTGAGAAGCACCCAACTGCAATACATACGAGTTCCAAAAACTTTGACCACGTTTGAACAAACGACCCGAAAAATGGCGCGCCGGAGTGGCCGTTAACTTCACTCCATTCACATCTTGGTATTCATCCCACCAATCCAGCTCCGTTATTTTCGACGCTTCATATCCCCAATGCTTCAAATGCGCACCTACCCCTAAGGCACAGATCACTTTCTTCACCTTGCTCTTGAGCGCTTTTACGGTCTTATAATCCAAATGATCATAGTGATCGTGACTCAACACCAAATAATCGATATCGGGCATTTCATCAACTCCGTATACATTGGCACCCTTGAAATTTTTTACAAGAAAAGAAAAAGGAGAAGCGGATCCACTGAATACTGGATCTAATAAGAAGGTAAGCCCCTGCACTTTTAATAAGTAAGAAGAATGTCCAAACCACACAAGCTGCGCTTCATCACTCAATTGACGCAAATTGGTTTGTACCGAGGGCACCGGTTGCAAAGGAACAGGATCCACCTGCTTCTTAAAATACATTTTGGTTAGCTTCCAATAACTCGCGTCCGGCGCCATCATCGGCGTATCGTTCAAGTTCTGAAAACTTCCATTTTTATAGTTCGGCGATTGTTGAATGCGTTCTAAATCAGCGCCCTGAGGCAACTTCCCAAATACTGATAGCATGCGTAAAAGTATGATTTATGAAGAAGACGGGGAAAAAGGGAAATTACTTTAAGTAGTGCTTCCCAGAGTTTTGAGTTATAGAGTAATTAAGTTTTTAAGTTTTACGCAGCTGCGCTGCTTGGGATTCACAAAGGTTAGAGAAGGGAGAAAAGTTACACAAAGAGAGGCTGTAGCAAACTTCCTTTTTGACCACAGATAACTCAAATTAAAACAATTTCACACAGATTAGCCTCCGTAATTCAATCAACCTGACTGCCGGGAATAATTATTAATTATTACTTATTAATTATTAATTATTTCTCCATTCCTCAATCCCCACAACCTCACCCCTCCTATTCTTCAACACCCTTCCAAATACTGCATTCATCGGATTAAAAGTATAATCGGTTACTCCTACAGTATAGGTTATGGGAACATCACCTTCGCCTTTCGATACCACAATCACTTCGTACTTATTGAATTCTAATAGGTCTTTTAAATACTGCATGCGCTGCTCCGATACGCCACGTTCAACGATGCCGCATTTCACTCCATTCAATTCTTCAAATTCATGATTCTTATTGATCGCCATATCAGAGTTTTAAGAAATGATCAAACAATCCTCCAAAGAAACCCATTACCGTTAATACCACACTCAAAACAACAATCACCCAACGCACTGTTCCCGGCACCTTTACTTCAATTGTTTCATGATCCGACGCAAACATCAAACGCACCCATCTTAAATAGTAATACAGTGCAATTACCAAATTCATGACCACTATTAAAATATAGCCCACACTCACCGATGTAGCACCGGCCATTATCAAATACAATTTCCCGAAAAAACCGGCTGTTGGTGGAATGCCCGCCAATACTGCCAAGCCAACAATCAAGCCGATACTTAGAGTCTTATTCTTATGATAGAAACCCTTGTATTCTTCCAAATCCAAATAGCCGGTTTGCAAACGAACTAGTCCAACAATTCCGAAGATTAATATAGTGGCCAGCACATATACAAACAGAAAATACACAACCGCGGTATTACCCAGATCAGAACCCGCCATATACCCTAAAAGAATATACCCCGCTTGTGAAACGGAGGAGAAAGCCAAAAAGCGACTCACATCTTTTTGTCGCAATGCAAACAAGTTCCCTACAATTATAGTAGCCAAGGTTACGATCTTCAATACCAAGAGCACCTGCACTTGCATCGCCCCAAATAAAGTAAACAACACCGGAATCAACACAAAACCAAAAGCTGCTTTGGAATGCGCCGCTAAAAAAGAAGTGACAGGTACCGGTGCACCCTCGTATACATCTGCCGTCCATAAATGAAATGGAACCGCACTCATCTTAAAAGCCAACCCTGAGAAAAATACCACAAAACCCATGATAGTAAACGCATTAACGGTTAATACCGATGCAAATTCACTGAACACCAAAGTGCCTGTGGCGCCATATAAAAAGGAAATGCCCATCAGCAAGATCGCAGATGAAAATGCCGCATTCAACGAAAACTTGATGCCGCTTTCAGCACTGCGGGGCGATTGCAATTGAAAACTCGACAAAGCCACCAACGGAATCGTAGCTAATTCCAAACTCAAATAAAAGAACAAGAAATGTCCGCTGCTTACTAAAAACAACATTCCCAATAATGACGACAATAACAACACAATGCATTCAACCACGTTATCTTGCGAACCAATAAAACTTCTGTTCAATACTAAAAACACCAGCATCGCAAGCAATAAAATCACTTTTTCAACCATCACCATTGCACTCATCTGAAACATCGAAGCAAATAAATTTCCTTTCATGGTTCCCAATGCCATACACCCCAATGCCACTGCCACTCCAATAGTAGCTACATTCAATACAGTAGCCGACGACCATCCCTTTCCAATCTTCGCGATCAGTAACACAAAAATGAGCAGTGTGATCACCAACTCAAATCGCATCAATGAAAAGAAACTTGCTACATTCATATTAATTCATTCTACCTAATAAATTCACAATATCTACTTGCACCAGCTTCACCCATAAATTGGGAGAAATGCCCAATGCCAAAATAAAAAAGATCAATACCAAGGCTCCCAGTTTTTCTTGCCAACTCGCATCCGTAAAATGCTCATCCGTACTTGCCGGACCCATCGCAATTTTTGTTACTGCTCTGAGAATATACACCGCTGTTACTACAATTGAAGAAGCTGCTACAATGGTAGCCCATTTATATCCCGCAGCCCAAGTTCCATTAAAGATGGTCATCTCTGCAGCAAAGCCACTCAGTCCGGGTAATCCCAAAGAACACAAACCTGCGATGTATAATAATGTAATGATAAACGGAATCTTTTTCTGAAGACCACTCATGGCGGCAATTTCACGTGTATGTGTTCTGGAATACACCATTCCTATCACACCGAAAAACAAAGCTGTCATCAATCCATGCGAGATCAATTGCAATACCGCTCCCGTGGAAGCAGTTGCATTCAAACTGCCCAATCCCAATAATACAAACCCACAATGACTTATTGAAGAGTATGCATTCATGTACTTCAAGTCTTTTTGTCGAAGGGTGACCAATGCACCATAAAGGATACCAATAGCCGAAATGCCTACAATCCAAGGTGCATAGTGCTTGGCTCCCTCAGGCAATAAATAAATGGCTACTTTAAAGCACCCATATCCACCCATTTTCATGGATATACCCGCTAAAAACATCGAGCCCGCTGTAGGTGCAGACGAGTGACCATCAGGCACCCAGGTGTGAAAGGGAAACAGAGCGGTAAAAATGCCAAATCCAATAAAGAGAAAAGGAAAATACAATCCTTGTAATTCAGGAGAAAAAGCTTGCTGCGCCAATATCGCCAAATCGAAACTGCGCTGCGGACCCGGAGTCGAAAAATAGAGTCCTAACAATCCAACCAAAATAAAACCGGAACCCAACATCAACATCAACGCTAATTTGTTGGCGGCTTTGGCTCTATTGCCAGATCCCCAATTACTGATCAACAAGTATTTCGGCAATACGGCAACTTCTAAAAACAAGAACATCACAAAACTATCTTGCGACAAGAAGAAACCATAAGCCCCAAAACTTAGGAGCCACAATAGAAAATGAAATTCTTTGCTAAGTCTGTTTTCATTCCAACTCATCAACACCCCCGCCACAACAACAGCAGCAGTAAGCAACAATAGCACATAACTAAGTCCATCAATTCCAAAATGAAAAGAACTTTGAAGAGACTGTAAGAACTGATACCGCTCTTCATATATAAACCCTGTTTTACCGCGGGCTTGCGCTATCATCACTTCCACTCCAACATGAATGATCCAGCCTAATTGAATCAAAGATCCGATGAAAGACAGCCAATTGACTCCCTTGCCGTTCTTTACGAACAGCAATAACACCATTACCAACACCGGAATCAAGGTCGGAAGAGCGTCGTG